>CAIYGK010000426.1 GCA_903925725.1 uncultured beta proteobacterium
CCAGGGACGTGCTGGCGTGGTCCGACACCCAGGTGCAGTTCCGGGTGCCGCCACATGCCAGCCAAGGCCCGTTGAAACTGCAAGTGCAAAAGCGCATCGGCTATAACAACTCGCTGCTGCATGCCGGGCCGCACAACGTGATAGATGCACAGGTGTATCGCGTGCCAGCGCCGCCCAATCCCAATTGCGATGTGGTGTCGACCCTGTCAAGCGCCAAGGCCATCACACCCATTGCCGTGAATGTGAGCAATCCCAGTTTCAGCAGCATGGTGACGCTGGGCCGCCAGATGTTTTGGTCGTATGACTACAATCTGGGTCTGAGCCACAAGTTCAAAGCGCTCGATTGGGACAATATCCTCAACTACAAGACCACGGACCCCTACACGCGCGCCGTCGCTGACCCGGCCGTGCTGTTTGGCGCGTACAGGATCACGCAAAGTGAAGTCCCTGCGGAGGCCTATTCCGACGTCTACTTCAATCCTTATCCACAACTCAATCCCACGCCTGGTTTCCTTGGCTTGGGCCCGCAGCTGACTGCGGGCAATACCAGCTCCACAGGCTGGGTCGGCTATCGCAAAGCCGAGTCCGTGCACCCGTTCCTGGGACAAGGCGCCTGGGCGGGTTTCAATTGCGCTTCATGCCATGGCTACCGCATCAGCTACAGCAAAGGCGCGGGTGGCGTTACCAAGGTGTTCCCCGGCTTACCCAACCCTGGCTGGTCGATGAAGTGGTCAGTGTTGGGCAACAACCCTGGTCAGACCACGGCCACGTTCTCCTACATCACCGGCACCGAGCCTGGCCCAAGTTGGGCACCGGGCAACCAGACGGTGGACAAGACCGCGCTGATCTATTTCATGCCAGCCGGCACGGCCGAGGCCACGATCACGCGCACGACAGGGGAAGGCTCGCTGTACGACAACGACTACATTTTCTCACCGATTGCCATCCCCAACGTCACCAACCACTTGCCAATCCGACGTTCGCTGTCGCATACCGAGTCGGATGTTGGATTTGAGGGGTCCTACATCCACGCCGAGGAGCCTGACGGCGCCGTGGGCTCGATGGATGCCAACTCGCTCAAGGCACTGACCGCCTACATGTCGACGCTCGACGAAAATGACATTGATCTGCGCAATGTGGGGATGTACCGCTGGCTCAAGTCCAATGGCAAATTGACCCAGACGGGCAGCACGGCCACGACCGAGGGCAGCTTTGTGCAAAGCGGCTGGCAGCAGTACCCTCTGGTGGCGGCCGCGGTAGCGGCGGGCAAGGCCACCTATGACCAGCAATGCGCCAGTTGTCACGCGGACAAGGTGGGTGCCAACACCAGCGAGATCATGATCCCGCTCAATCAGGTGGGGCGCTTCTTTGCACCAACCAAGTTCCAGATGTTGCGCCAATCCATACGGGCGGCCTATCTGCGCAACCTGTATTGGGTGAGCTCGCGCGGCTTGCTGAGCGATGGCCATGTGCGCAATCTGGAAGAGTTGGTCCACCCTGACCGCTGCACTGAGGGCTCGGCTTTGTACAATCAGTACTACACCTTGCATCAGGCTGCGCGCCCCGCACCCGGTACGTCAGACCAGCCCACGCCCGCGCCAGACCTGAACCG
>CAIYGK010000427.1 GCA_903925725.1 uncultured beta proteobacterium
CAGCAACCTGATGCAGGGTTATTGGCAACTGGGACTCGATCCGCGTTTTGTGTTGCTGGCGCTCGCCAGTGGCGTGCCATTCAACGGCATGTTTCTGTATGTTTTGTCGGCGCCGGTGTTTCTGGGCGAGCACCTGGGGCTGGCACCTACGCAGTTTTTTTGGTTTTTTGCGCTGACGATCAGTGGCATCATGTGCGGTGCCTGGGTCAGCGGCCACATGGCGGGCCGACTGGCGCCGAAGCAGCAGATCAAGTATGGGTTCGCCATCATGTTGCTGATAGGCTTGATCAATCTTGGCGCCAATCTGTTGTTCAAGGCACATGTCGTTTGGGCTTTATTGCCTTTGGCCGTCTTCTCCTTTGGTTGGGCAATGATGGTCCCTGTGGTCACCTTGCTGGTGCTTGATCTTCACCCGGCGCGCCGTGGGATGGCGTCTTCTTTGCAGGCTTTCATCGCATCCATCGCCAATGGACTGGTAGCTGGAGTGATTGCACCGCTGGTCATGCATTCCACGGTTTTGATGGCGGCAACCTCACTGGGCATGATGGGGGTTGGCCTGTTTGCCTGGGTGTTTGTGCGCAAACGCTGGCCTGGTATTGGTCAGAGCGTCAGTCGCGCAGCGCCATAGGGACACCGCAGGACAGCGTGCTGTTGGACAAGACGGCACTGCAGCAAATCACTATACTGTATATTCATACAGTTTTATTTGGGTGGTTTGTCACGTGTCGAGGTCATCGATAGTTTCGTTTGCGCATCTGGGTAACGCCGTCTGGCGTGCTGACAGTCTGGTCGGTGCTGCCGGGGCTACGGTTGCCAGCGGTCATGTTGCGCTGGACGCCCAGTTACCTGGCGGTGGATGGCCGGTTGGGGCCAGCTGTGAAATTTTGCAGGCACATAACGCGCACAACGAATGGCGCCTTTTGCTGCCGGTGCTAAAGCGTGCGCAGGGACTGATGGCAGGGGCAGGTCTTGTGGTGCTGGTGGGCGCGCCGCATGTCCCGTTTGGTCCGGGTCTGGCAGCGCAAGGGCTGTATACGCGACGGCTGGTGCAGGTGCTTGCCAGCACGCCAGGCGAACGCCTGTGGGCCACTGAGCAGTCCTTGCGTTGCGTTGCGGTGCAGGCCGTGCTGGTCTGGTTGCCACAGACGCAGACCGAGCCTTTGCGCCGCTTGCAGATGGCGGCGCATGCCAACAGCAAACTTCTGTTTGTCATGCGTTCAACCCAGGCGCGGGCGCAATCTTCGCCTGCCGCATTGCGCTTGCTGCTCGCAAGCCAGCCGCAAAGCGATGCACTGCTGCTGCACATTCTGAAGCGCCGGGGTAGGCCTCTGGAGCAGCCATTGATGTTGCCAGCGCGTGCCGCACGGCTGCCGGTCATGCTGGCAAGTGTGCGCAGTCAGAAGGGTTGTTTTTCGTCGGATCCCGCCATTGTGCAGGTGTGTGCCAGCGCTGGGTTGCAAGGGAGGCCGGATGCTGTGGGTTGCATTGCAAGCGCCGCCTGAAGGCGAAACACCGCAACTGGCCGACCCCCTCACGTCTCTGGGCTGGTGGGCTTTGCAGTTCACGCCGAAGGTAGCGCGTGTGGATGACACCTTGCTGCTTGAACTCTTGGCCAGCGAGCGACTGTGGCGTGGACGCGCCCCATTGCTGCGCC
>CAIYGK010000428.1 GCA_903925725.1 uncultured beta proteobacterium
ACGCTGATCAATATCCTGTCCGGTGAGCTTGAACCGTCGGCCGGACAGATAGAACTGCTGGGCCAGAATGTGACACGCTGGTCGCAGCCGCGCCGTGCCCGCGCCGGCCTGGGTCGCAGCTACCAGCGCAATACCATCTATCCCAGCTTCACGGTATTCGAAAACTGCCGGCTTGCGGCGCAGACGCGCCATCCCAAACCCTGGGCGTTCTGGCAGGATGCGCAGAAGTGCCAACTCAGTAGCAGGAAAGCACGCGAAGTAGCTGAGCGCGCCGGTCTGGGCGCCGTACTGGAACGCAGCGCCGGCATGCTCTCGCACGGCCAGAAACGCCAGCTTGAAATCGCCATGTGTCTGGCCACCGACCCCGAGGTACTGCTGCTTGACGAGCCGCTGGCCGGCATGGGCGCCGAAGAGACCGAGCGCATGCTGGCCCTGCTGGCAGAGCTCAAGAGCAGTCATGCCATTTTGCTGGTCGAGCACGATATGGATGCGGTGTTCCGCATCGCCGACACGATCACGGTGATGGTCAACGGCGTTGTCATCGCCTGCGGTTCACCCGACTTTGTGCGCAGCCACGCGGGTGTGCGCCTCGCCTACCTGGGGGAAGCCAGCGATGAGCCGTGAACTGATTGTGGATGCGCGCACCGTCCATGCCTGGTACGGCTCCAGCCATGTACTGCACGGGGTCGACCTGCAGATCGCGCGCGGCGAGACAGTGGGTCTGCTCGGTCGCAACGGCATGGGCAAGAGCACGCTGATCCGCACGCTGCTGGGCCACGTGAGACAACGTGACGGTCACATCGGCCTGTTCGGACAGGAGGCCTCGCACCTGCAGCCGCACCAGGTCGCGCGCCTGGGCATCGCCTACGTGCCCGAGGGACGCGGCGTTTTCCCCAATCTCTCGGTGCGGGAAAACCTGCTGATGGCCGCGCGACGTGGCCGTGACGGCCGCAACGACTGGTCGTTTGAACGTGTGCTGGAAACTTTTCCAAGACTGGCCGAACGGATTGCCCAAATGGGTGGGCAACTCTCGGGCGGGGAGCAGCAGATGCTCTCCATTGGTCGTGCGCTGATGACGCACCCGGAGTTGATCGTACTGGACGAAGCCACCGAAGGACTTGCACCCCTGATCGTGGCCGAGATCTGGCGCGTCATCGGCGAGATCAGCGCCAGCGGCATCGCCACGCTGATCGTGGACCGGGATTACCGCAAGGTGCTCGCGCGCTCGAATCACGCTGTGGTGCTGCAAAAAGGTCGCGTCGTGCTGCACGGCGACGCCAGCAAGGTGGCGACCGACGAAACCTTGTCGGCCTATCTTGGCGTGTGAGCGATCGATCAGTGACTGAGAATCTTCGACAGAAACAGTTGCGCACGATCCGATCGCGGGCTGCCAAAAAACTCTTCCTTGGTCGCGTCTTCCACAATCTCACCCTGGTCCATGAAAATGACGCGATTCGCCACTTTCTTCGCAAAGCCCATCTCGTGCGAGACCACCATCATCGTCATGCCTTCGTGGGCCAACTCCACCATCACGTCCAGCACTTCATTGATCATCTCCGGGTCCAGCGCCGAAGTCGGCTCGTCAAACAGCATGGCGATCGGGTCCATGGACAGGGCGCGTGCAATTGCAACTCGTTGTTGCTGACCGCCCGAAAGCTGACCCGGAAACTTGTCCTTTTGCGCCAACAGCCCGACGCGATCAAGCAGTTTCAGACCACGCTGCACCGCCTCGTCGTGGGGACGCCTCAGCACCATGACCTGCGCCAGCGCCAGATTGTTGGTGATCGACAGGTGCGGGAATAATTCGAAACTCTGGAACACCATACCGATGCGCGCGCGCAGCTTGGGCAGATCAGTTCCTTTTCCGCCAACGTCTACACCGTCCACAATGATCTGGCCCTGCTGAAACGGCT
>CAIYGK010000429.1 GCA_903925725.1 uncultured beta proteobacterium
GTGGATGTTGCACTCGACACATTTCCTTACACGGGTGGTACCACGACCTGTGAAGCCTTGTGGATGGGTGTGCCGTGCTGACCTTGGCGGGCGACCGCTTTCTGTCGCGCCAGGGTGTCGGGTTGATGATGAACGCGGGACTGCCTGAATGGATTACTCACAATGCCGAAGACTATGTGGCACGCGCTGTATGGCATGCCAGCGATCTCAACCGATTGGCACTGCTGCGCGCCAGTTTGCGGCAGCAGGTGCTGGCTTCTCCCCTGTTCGATGCTCCGCTATTCGCCCGTCACTTTGAACAGGCTCTGCGCAATATGTGGCAACAATGGTGTCAGCATTGAAAAGTGTTCACTCAAGAGGCAGGTTCAGCAGTGCCCGTTGCGCCGCCGTCGGAGACTGCTTGAACGCCAGTGCGCTGATGGCGAACTCGTTGGTTGAAGCGTTGATCCTGACGTCGGTAAAGCCCGCCGCAAGCAGCGCCTCGCGCAAAGAATTCGGCGTAAATCCAGTCTTGTGGGCATAAAAATCAACCCCGCTCGCAGCAATCTGTTTGCCCCAGCCATACATGACATCGTGGACTGATATGGGTCCCCCCGCGGATTCATACAGAATGCCATGAATATCACCGCCATTTTCCACAAAGTGTTGCATCACCTGTTGCATGTCTGGCACGTGAATCTCCGCAAACCCGGCAGGCTTCAAGACATGCAGGAAGCCTGCAAGCACCTTGCAAACGTCATGCTGATAATAGTGTTCAAGGTTGTGTGAGCAATAGACAGCGTCAAACAAGTCCTCTGGCAGTGTCGAGAGTTGGCGCGCGTCCAATACGACATCCGCACCCGTCAAAGGGTCTATGTCCAAGAGCAGATGGGACCAGTCTTGGTACCACGGCGAAATGGGGATTTTCTTGCTGCCACCCCCAACATTGAGGACCCGCAGGGCTTCGCCAGCACCAGAGACCGCAGGCGATTGCTGAGCTTGTTTGCGTCCCAGAATATTCTTGACGACATTCAAGAGAATCATAAGTCTGTTCAATCCACAGTCTGCGCGAGCCTCACTCGCGCATCAACGCCTCAATTTCCTGCACGGTCACCGGCACATCGCGGCTGATCAGCTCACAACCACTTGCCGTCACGATGGCGTCATCCTCAATGCGGATACCTATGTTGTGAAACTGCTCTGGCACCCCTTCTGCGGCGCGCACATAGATACCCGGCTCAATCGTCAGCACCATGCCGCTTTGCAAGATACGCGCTGGCCGATCCTTGATTGTTTCACCACTGAGCGGATCTTTTCGCTCGCTCACCGTGCCCACTTCTGACGGTTCAATGTAGTTGCCACAGTCATGTACATCCATTCCCAGCCAATGGCCGGTGCGGTGCATGTAGAACTGAAAGTAGGCGCGCTTTTCTATCACGTCCTGCACGCTACCTACCTTGTTTTTGTCCAGCAAGCCCAAGTCCAGCATACCTTGCGACAGTACCTTGACCGTCGCCTCATGCGGATCGGTAAAGCGGGCACCAACATGGGTTGCCGCGATGGCCGCCTCCTGCGATGCCAGCACCAGTTCGTACAGGGCACGCTGCGGCGCGCTGAACTTGCCATTGGCCGGAAAAGTGCGTGTGATGTCGCTGGCATAGCCGTCAAGCTCGCAGCCAGCGTCTATCAGAACCAGTTCGCCGTCACGCACCTCGCCCGCATCAGCCCGGTAGTGCAGCACGCAGGCATTGGCGCCGGCCGCCACAATCGAGCCGTAGGCCGGGTATTGCGAACCATGGCGGCGGAACTCATGCAACAGTTCCGCATCCAGATGGTATTCACGCACCGTTTCACCGGCGCGCAACATGTGGGCGCTCAGCCGCATGGCGCGGACGTGTGCACCAGCGCTGATTTGCGCGGCGCGGCGCATGATGTCCTGCTCATGGTTGTCCTTGAACAAACGCATTTCGTCGAGCAAGGCACACAGATCACTTTGCTTCTGCGGGCACAGGGCGCCATAGCGCACCCGCGCGCGCAAACTGCCGAGCCAGCCGTCGATACGGGTCTCGAGGGCCTTGTGTGTAGCAAACGGATACCAGACGGTATCGCGGCCATCGACCAGGCCGGGTAAGTGCTGATCCAATTCAGCAACAGAGAGCGCCGCATCGACGCCAAGTTGCGCTGGCGCTGCATCAGGCCCCAGCCGGAAACCGTCCCAGATCTCGCGCTCCAGGTCTTTCGGCTGGCAAAACAGCGTGCTCTTACTGTCGCCGGCGATAACGAGCCAGGCCTTGGGCTCATCAAAACCAGTCAGATAGTAAAAGTAGCTGTCTTGCCGATACAAGAAGTCTGAATCCCGGTTGCGCTGCTGCTCTGGCGCGCTTGGGATGATGGCAATACCCTTGGGTCCCAGCAGGGCAGCCAATCGGGCGCGGCGACGGGCGTAGGGTGCAGAGGAAGACGCGTTCATGGTTTGTCCAGTTCTCTTGTTTGATTGAGCTCTTGCAGTCGCTCGGGCGTACCGATGTCCGTCCAGGCGCCACTGTAAAGTTCGGCGCTTACCAGCGCATTGTCCATTGCTGCGCGCAGCAACGGCGCCAAAGGGGCTTTAACCCCTTGCGGGTTGCCTGCTGCAATGTCACACCACGGCGAGGCAAACAACTTCCGGCTGTAAAGGCCAATGGTCGAATAAGTGTATTGGACCGCAGCCCGACTCAAGGCCAGCCCGTCGCGGCTGAGGCCAAAGTCGCCACCAGGATGGTGCTCAGGATTAGGCACCAACCAGATATGCGCCAGTTTTCCACTGACCGCAAAACGCTCGACAGCCGCCTGTTCCAGGCAGAAGTCCGGGGCGAACACGTCGCTCGCGAGCACCCAGAACAGTTCGGCGCTCTGGCCACTGGCGTCAACCGGGAACAAGCGTGGCAAGGCGCGCACGATGCCACCGGCCGTTTCCAGTGCAGCACCAAAATCAGCGCCCTCTCGTGAATAGCCAATTTGTAAAGGTGCCATTGCGTGCGAGGGGGAATAAGTGGTTCCAAATGCCGCTTCTATCTGCTCGCCAAGCCAGGCCGTGTTAATCACCAGCCGGGTGAATCCGCCACGCGCAAGCGCCTCCATCGGCCACTGCATCAAGGGCTTGCCGCGCAGCTCCAGCATGGGTTTGGGCACACCGTCGGTCAGAGGCCGCATGCGCTCCCCACGCCCAGCACAGAGCAGCATGGCAGCGATCCGCTTTTCGCGCATTGCCAAGGCTTTAGCGCATGCCAATCTTGACCGGACCAAATACCGCCTGCGCCTCGCGCGGCAGGCAGCGCCAGTA
Source organism: uncultured beta proteobacterium (assembly GCA_903925725.1). Taxonomy (GTDB): domain Bacteria; phylum Pseudomonadota; class Gammaproteobacteria; order Burkholderiales; family Burkholderiaceae_C; genus Rhodoferax. The sequence continues at coordinate 3,302 of CAIYGK010000429.1, forward strand.
CACGGGATTGGCGCTGACCTCTGCGCCCAAGGCCGCTGCCGCCTCCCAGCCCCAGCGCGGCTTATAAAGAAATGTTCGCGCCAGCGCAATCAGATCCGCGTCGCCGGCCTGCAAAATGGCTTCAGCCTGCTGCGCTTCAGTGATCAGGCCCACAGCAGTGGTCAGCATGCCGCTGGCCTGGCGAATCTGACGTGCAAACGGTACCTGATAGCCAGCGCCTACGGCGATCTTCTGCGCCGCTGACACACCACCTGAGGAAACATGAATGAAGTCACAGCCAGCCTCTTTCAGGCGCTTGGAGAACTCGGCGCTTTGAGTCACGTCCCAGCCGCCCTCGACCCAGTCACAGGCGGACAGGCGCAGCCCCAGTACGCCGTCAAATGCCTGGCGCACGGCAGCGAAGACCTCGAGCGGATAACGGATCCGGTTCTCAAAGCTGCCACCATAGCTGTCGCTGCGCTCATTGGCTAAGGGCGACAGGAACTCGTGCAACAAATAACCGTGCGCATTGTGAATTTCGACCGCTTCGATACCCATGCGCTTAGCACGCTGGGCCGCTGCAACAAATGCATCCCTGATCTGATCCAACCTTTCCATCGTCAAAGCTGTCGGCGCGACTTCACTGGGCAGATAGGCCTGGGCCGAGGGTGCAAAGGTCTCCCAACCGCCCTGCTCGGGCCTGAGCAACTGTGCGCCCTGCCATGGCACAGCGCTTGAAGCCTTGCGGCCGGCATGTGCCAGCTGTATGCAAACCGCCACCGGCGGTGCCAGTTGCCGCGCGCGCTGCAGGGTATCGGCCAGCGCAGCAGCAGTGCGTTCATCCCACAAACCAACGCAATTGGGTGTAATTCGCCCCTCGGGCAACACGGCGGTTGCCTCGATGGTGAACATGGCGGCGCCGCTGTTGAGCAGATTGCCCCAATGCATCAAATGCCAGTCACCGACCTCTCCGCCGTGCGCCGAATAGGTGCACATGGGCGCCACCACAATCCGATTGGTCAATGTCAGACCCCCCCTTGGCGAAGGCAAGTGCAGTGGGGAAAATAGTTTGGTCATGAAAATGTTCCTGAAGCATGGGTCGGGAAATGCAAGCATAGCCCAAGACCTGCCAAGGCCCCGGTAAAATACCGTGTTTACCCTTACTCAAGCACTAATCCGGAGTTGGCACAGATGGCTGATACAGAACACAGAAGCGGCGCCACCCCTGCCGATCTGGCCAACGCGATTCGCGCCCTGGCCATGGACGCGGTGCAGGCCGCCAACTCGGGCCATCCGGGTGCACCCATGGGCATGGCCGATATGGCCGTAGCGCTGTGGCAGCGACAGTTCAAACACAATCCGGCCAATCCCCACTGGTTTGACCGTGACCGCTTTGTGCTCTCCAACGGCCACGGCTCGATGTTGCTGTACGCTGTCCTGCATCTGACGGGTTACAAGCTGCCAATTGGCGAACTGAAAAAGTTCCGTCAGTTGCACAGCAAGACACCCGGCCATCCAGAGGTCGGCATCACGCCCGGCGTGGAGACCACCACCGGGCCGCTCGGCCAGGGCATCACCAACGCCGTCGGCATGGCGCTGGCAGAAAAGCTGCTGGCCAAGGAATTCAACCGTGACGGCCACGAGGTCGTCAACCACCACACCTTCGCCTTCATGGGTGATGGTTGTCTGATGGAAGGCATCAGCCACGAGGCGGCGGCACTGGCTGGCGCCTGGAAGTTGGGCAAACTGATTGCCCTGTACGACGACAACGGCATTTCAATCGACGGGCCGGTGTCCCCATGGTTTATCGACA
>CAIYGK010000430.1 GCA_903925725.1 uncultured beta proteobacterium
AGGTGATCCAGATCGTGATCAGCAGGAACGAAACTCTGGAACTCAAAGTAAAGGACAAGTCGAGCACGATGGGCCTGACGGACATTGTCGCTGCGGTCCACCAGGCTCAGGCCGGCACCAGCAATTCAGCGGTCGTCATCAGCGCCGACAGAAATATCAGGTACGAATCCGTTGTCAAACTGATGGACATGCTGCAGCGTGCCGGTATCGCCCGCATTGGCCTGTCGGTACAGCTTGCTAAATAGAACTTCGCATGCTGGCAGCTACCGATCGCCTTGAATTCATTCCGCCGCCAGCGCCCGGCCTGTTGCGCGCACTGGCACTCGCCGTACTGGCGCACATCTTCCTGCTTGCCGCTTTGACCTGGGGGGTGCAATGGAAGCGTGAAGCTGCAACGCTCAGTGTCGAAGCAGAGCTCTGGTCTGCGCTGCCACAGGAAGCGGCGCCCGCACCGGTTGAAGTGCCGCTGCCAGTAGCACCGGAGCCGGTGCCTGTAACTGCACAGGTTGCCGAACCGGCTCCAGTGCCAGCCGAGCCGGCGAAGGTCGATATTGCCATCGAGCAGGAGAAACTGCGCCTGAAGAAGCTGAAGGAAAAAGAGCTGATCGAAAAGAAGCGTCTGCAGGAACAACAGCAGAAGGAGCGTCAGGCGGCTGAAGACAGAGAGAGGAAGAAGGTCGAGTTGGAAAAGCAGCGCAAACAGGCACTACTGGCAAAGCAGGAGGCGCAAAGAATCGAAGCCCAACGCAGCGATAACCTCAAGCGCATCGCCGGTCTGGCCGGTGCCAGCGGGACGCCGGATTCCAAAGGCGCGGCATTGAGGTCCTCCGGGCCATCGGGCAGCTACGCCGGACGCGTCAGCGCCCGCATCAAACCCAACATCGTGTTCACTGAGGACGTGGCAGGCAATCCGGTTGCCGAAGTCGATGTACGACTCGCGCCCAACGGCAGCATCCTGAGCCGCAAACTGACTCAATCAAGTGGCATCAGGAGTTGGGACGAGGCCGTGCTGAAAGCCATCGACAAAACTGAAAAGCTGCCACCTGACACAAACGGTACGGTTCCATCGATATTGACTATAGGTTTCAGACCGAAAGATTAGTCAAAAACAATCTCGGCCTTGCCCTGGTCAGCCTGGGCGCGCCAGCCAGCCAGTGCAAGGTCGCTGGGAAAGAATTTGAAGCGCTCGCCCAACTGGAGTTCCGCGCAGGCCTGGCCCTCCTGATGCTGACTTGACACCAGTAGCCTTACCGCCAGACCGCGAACCAGTTCCCCCTGCTCCGAGATCTCGCGCTGCGCCGGGTAATCCCGAATCAGCGCGGCCACATCGGGCGCCTTGCCGTTGACCTTGACACGCAGGAACTTGCCGAACCGGCAGCGCGCCTGCTCCAGATCCCAGATCTTCGTCACGGTGAGTTGTACGCCGCCGGAAAAACGGTCGGGCTGCAATTTGCCCATGACGATGATCAATTCGTCGTCTTTGAGAAGGTTACGGTTCGCATTGATCAGGGCCTCGTCGGCACGAGCCTCGATCACTCCCGATTTGTCATCAAGTTTGAACAGGGCCAGCTTGCCGCGCTGGCCGTTGATGATCCGAAAATCCGTCACGATGCCAGCCAGCAACTGTGGCTCGCGCGCATCCATCAACTCTTCAATCCGGCGCTTCACAAAGCGCCGCACCTCGACCGCAACTTCGTCAAACAGGTGGCCCGAAAGATAGAAGCCAATGGCTGATTTTTCCAGCATCAGGCGCTCGCGTACGCCCCAGGGCGTGGCTTGCACCAGTTCAGGCTCCTGCGTACTGGAACCATGATCGTCATCGCCCCCCATGTCAAACAACCCCCCCTGATTGGCGTTCGCCAGCGTCGCTGCCCCAAAGTCAAAAGCGCAGTCCAGCGAGGCCAGCAGGCTGGCACGGTTACGCTGGATGGAATCAAAGGCACCTGCCTTGATCAAGGCTTCGACCGTGCGCTTGTTGATGCGACTGCGATCAACCCGAACACAAAAATCAAAGAGACTCTTGAAAGGCCCCGCTGCCGCGCCAGAGGTGTCAGGTCCGCGACCCTCGCGCGCCGCCACAATCGCCTCGATCGCCTGCTCGCCTGAGCCCTTGATGGCACTCAGCCCGTAGCGAATCATCTTGTCGGAAATTGGCTCAAAGCGACCAACGCCACGGTTCACATCCGGAGCTTCAAAAGTCAAGCCCATCTTCAGGGCGTCCTCATACAGCACTTTGAGCTTGTCCGTGTCATCCATTTCGACGGTCATATTGGCGCAGAAGAACTCGGCCGTGTAATGAACCTTGAGCCATGCCGTGTGGTACGCCAGCAAGGCATAGGCTGCCGAATGCGACTTGTTGAAGCCATAGCCGGCAAACTTTTCCATGTGATCAAAAACTTCGTCTGCCTTTTCCTGACTCAAGCCATTGGTGGCGGCGCCGTCCCGGAAAATCTGTCGGTGCCGCGCCATCTCCTCGGCATTTTTCTTGCCCATGGCGCGGCGCAGCATGTCGGCGCCGCCCAGCGAATAGCCGCCCAGGATCTGCGCCATCTGCATCACCTGCTCCTGGTACACCATGACACCATAGGTTTCACTCAGGATGTC
>CAIYGK010000431.1 GCA_903925725.1 uncultured beta proteobacterium
ATGCTGCTGGGCGCGGTCGGCCAGTTGCAGTTCGAAGTGGTGCAGCACCGCTTGAAGGGCGAGTACGACGCCACATCCGCCTTGAAGGCAGCCAGTACACCGGCGCACGCTGGATCACGGCCGACACCCCAGCCGAGTTGAAGACCTTTTGCGATGCCTACCCGATGCGCATGGCGCGCGACGCCGCCAATACCCTGGCCTTTTTGTGCACCTCGCCCTACGATGTGCGGCTGGCGCAGGAACGTTTCCCCAAGATTCACTTTCACCCGCTGCGTGAGCACGCAGGGCTGGCGCTGCAGTCGGCTGGTTAATCGATGAGTCTGCAGCCCTTGTCCGATTTACCGCGCGCCGTGGCAAGGGCCATGCACACCGTGTTCAGCGACATCGACGACACGCTCACCACGGACGGCCAACTGACACCGCGGGCCTACGCCGCACTCGACGATCTGCGTCGGGCCGGTCTGCGCGTGATCCTGATCACGGGACGTCCTGCTGGCTGGTGCGACCACATCGCACGCATGTGGCCGGTGGACGCAGTCATCGGCGAAAACGGTGCCTTCTACTACTGGCACGACCACGCGGCGCGCAAGCTGAATCACCGCCATCTGCTGGGCGAGGCCGCGCGCGCGGCCAACACCGGCAAACTGGCAGCCGTGCGGGAAGCCATCCTGCGCGAAGTCCCCGGCTGCGCCGTCGCCTCGGACCAGTTCTGCCGCCTTTACGATCTGGCCATCGACTTCTGTGAGGACGTAAGCGCTTTGCCGCAAAGCGCTATCGACCGTATCGTGACCCTGATGGAGGCCGCCGGCATGACCGCCAAGGTGAGTTCCATCCACGTCAACGGCTGGTTCGGCCAGTACGACAAGCTCAGCATGGCACACTTGCTGATGCGCGAACGCTATGGTCTGGAATTGACGCAAGAACGCGAGCACTGCATGTTTGTCGGCGATTCACCCAACGACGCACCGATGTTTGCCTACCTGCCGCATGCGGTCGGTGTGGCCAACGTGATGGATTTTGCAGGACGCATGAGTGCATTGCCGACCTATGTGACACCATCGCGTGGTGGCGCCGGCTTTGCCGAATTGGTGCAAGCGCTGATCAGTGCTCGACGCTGACTACACGAAAGAAGAATCATGTTCTTTGCCACCGACCTCAGCACCGTCAGCCATGGCATCCAGCTCGCCGTGGCGCCTGTCTTTGTTCTGACTGCGGTCTCGGCCATGATTGGTACCGTGGCTGGCCGCCTCGGGCGCATCATCGACCGCGCCCGTGTCGTGGAAGAGCGGATCGAGGCAGCACCGGCAGCCGACCCGATGACCGCAGCCTTCAAGGAACTCGCCGGGCTTCGCACACGCGGACGCCTGGCCAATCTGTGCATCGCCTTGCTGACCTTCTGTGCCATCTTCATCGGGCTAACCATCGTCGCGCTGTTTCTTGGTGAGACCACCGAACTGCAGATTTTCCGCATTGCAACGCTGTTCTTTCTAGCCGGTGTCGTCTGCTTTCTGCTCGCGCTGCTCAGTTTTCTGACCGAGACCGTACTGGCGACGCGAATCCTGAACTTCGGCCGGTCGCGCAAATCTTGAAGACCGTCAGACCTGGCCGGTCTCTTGTTCAAAACCCGCCAGCACATTGACCGCGTTGACACCCACTTCGGCTACGGCATAGCCACCCTCGAACACAAAGACCGTAGGTAAACCGGCTGCGGCAATATCGGCGCCGACGCGCAGGTAGTCATCGCTTTGCAGCTTGAATCCCGCCACTGGATCGCCATCGAAGGTGTCCAGCCCAAGGGACACGACCAGCGCGTCGGCGCCAAAGCGCGCTATGCCCTGCAGAGCCTGCCGCAGTGCATCTCGCCAGACGGAAAAATCGATGCCGCGCGGTAGCGGCAGGTTGCAATTGCAGCCCAGGCCGGCACCCTCACCACACTCGTCTGCATAGCCCAGGTAGAACGGATACTCGGTATGCGGGTCACCGTGGATACTGGTGAAGAGCACGTCCGGCCGTGCATAGAAAATGGACTGCGTGCCGTTGCCGTGGTGGTAATCAATGTCAAGCACCGCCACCCGTGCGGCACCCTGATCGCGCAAATGCTGCGCAGCCAGCGCCGCATTGTTCAGAAAGCAGTAGCCGCCAAAGAAGTCTGCGCCGGCATGGTGGCCAGGCGGCCGAGTCAGCGCAAAGGCGGCGCGCGCACCGTCTGCCACCAGCTGCGCCGCGCTCACCGCGCAATCGGCGCCGGTCCTCGCGGCTGCCCATGTGCCCGCCATCAGTGGCGTACCCGCATCGAAAGAAAACAAGCCCATGCGCGCCGAGAAATTGGCCGGCAGCACATCACTGCGAAAGCTGCGCACCGGCCACAGCGAGGGCAAGGCGTCACGCTGGGCATTGCTCGGATCCAGCGCCACCCACTCGTCCCAGGCGTGCGCCAGAAAGTCAAGGTAGCGCGGTGTATGGATGGCGTGCAGGGCACCTTCGTCAAAGGCGGTGGGCTGACGCACCGTCCCCAACTGCCGCCGTTCAATCTCGGCCAGCACATGCTCCACGCGGGCCGGCACTTCAAAGCACGGCACCAACTGGCCTCGAAACATTTCCAGCTTGCCCTGGTGCAGGGTGTGCACGTGGTTGCGAAAAGTGATCATGATCGTCCGCCACCTCAAATTCGAGCCAATACATGCCGCAACGCCACCCCGGTGTGCGTGCCCAGCGCCACCACGTCCTCGGGCGTAGCCGCAGCAACGACACGGCCACCCGCCTTGCCGCCATCGGGACCGAGGTCAATCACCCAGTCGGCTTCGGCGATGACGTCCAGGTCGTGCTCGATCACGACGACGCTGTGGCCACCGTCCACCAGACGGTGCAGCACCTTGATCAGTTTCTCGACGTCGGCCATGTGCAGACCCACGGTGGGTTCATCGAGCACGTACAGGGTGTGCGGTGCCTTCTGCCCACGCCGGGTGATGTCGTCGCGCACCTTGCTCAGCTCGGTCACGAGCTTGATGCGTTGCGCTTCGCCGCCGCTCAGTGTTGGCGAGGGTTGGCCCAGCGTCAGGTAGCCCAGGCCCACGTCCTTGAGCAACTGCAACGGGTGACTGATGTTGGGCATGGCAGCGAAGAAATCGACCGCCTCGTCCACCTCCATCTGCAGCACGTCGCCGATGTTCCTGCCGCGCCAGCTGACTGCCAGTGTCTCCGGGTTGAAGCGCGCGCCCTTGCAGGTTTCGCACAACACTTTCACATCCGGCAGAAAGCTCATGGCGATGGTGCGAATACCCTGCCCTTCGCAACTGGCGCAGCGGCCCTCGCCGGTGTTGAAACTGAAGCGGTTGGCCGCATAACCGCGCGCCTTGGCTTCCAGCGTGTCGGCAAACAGCTTGCGGATGACGTCCCAGAAGCCGATGTAGGTTGCGGGGCAGGACCGTGGCGTCTTGCCGATGGGTGTCTGGTCGACTTCGAGGACGCGGTCAATACTTTCGAAGCCACCGACCAACTCGCAGCCGATCCACGGGATTTTTTCACCAGCAGCCAGCGCATCGCGCCCGGATTTGGTACTGCGCTTCTGCACAGCGGTCTGGACGTTGGCCAGCAGCACGTCGCGCGCCAGCGTCGATTTGCCGGAGCCCGAGACACCGGTGACGGCGACCAGACGGCTCAGGGGAATATGGGTTGTGATGGCTTGCAGGTTGTGCAAACTGGCGCCGGCTACTGTCAGCCACTTCTGCACTTCTGGGATAGTGAAAGCTACAACAGGTCGCCGGGTTTTCAGGGGATGCTTCATCGCATGCAGCAGATAGCGCCCGGTCTGCGAATCAGCCGCTTCGACAATGTCCGCGACCAGACCCTCGGCCACCAGGCGACCGCCACGCTTGCCGGCGCTGGGGCCGATGTCGATGATGTGCTCGGCGTGCCGGATCGTGTCTTCGTCGTGTTCCACCACCACCAGCGTGTTGCCCTTGTCGCTCAGGCTTTGCAGGGCACCGAGCAGGATCTGGTTGTCACGCGCGTGCAGGCCGATGGTTGGCTCATCCAGCACGTAGCAGACGCCTTGCAGATTGCTGCCCAACTGCGCTGCCAGACGGATGCGCTGCGCCTCACCACCGCTGAGCGTGGGCGCACCCCGGTCCAGTGTCAGGTAGCCCAGACCAACCTGTTCCAGAAATTCCAGCCGGCCCTTGATTTCAGGAATCAGGTCGCGAGCGATGTCGGTCTCACGCTGGCTCAGACGCCCTTCAACTTGCAGCCCTGAAACCCACTGGCGGATGTCGGTCACGCTCAGGCTGGCAATTTCGGTAATTCCCACGCCGTTGAAGCTCACTGCGCGGGCTACTGCATTGAGCCGCGTGCCCTGACAGGTCGGACAGACCGCATCGAGCAGATCCTCCACCTCGGGCTCGGCAAAAGTCTGTTCCCTGCCCTTGTTGTCGTCATCGCGCACCGAATCATCGAAGACCTTGCGCTGCTCCTTGCTCAGCTTGACACCGGTGCCTACGCAGTCCGGGCACCAGCCGTGCTTGCTGTTGTAAGAGAACAGGCGCGGATCAAGTTCGGCGTAACTGGTGCTGCACAGCGGACAGGCGCGTTTGGTGGAGAACGCATCCAGCGTCCCTATCGCCGCGGTCGAAGTACCGTCCTGCATCGCCTCACGCAGGCCATCAAGCTTGCTCAGCACATGCACGACCCCCTTGCCATGCGTCAGCGCCGTTGCCAGCGCAACACGCAACTGCGCTTCAGATTGCAGCAACACGTCCAGGCTCGCGACAGGAAGCTCTACCGTGTGCTCCTTGAAGCGGTCAATGCGCGGAAAGCCGGTCGTGGGCAGGAATTCCCCGTCCACCCGCAGGTGCGTGAAACCGCGTGGCCGTGCCCAGTCGGCGAGTTCGGTGTAAACGCCCTTGCGGTTCATCACCAATGGGCTGAGTAAACCGATGTGCTGGCCACGAAAGTTCTTCAGCAACTGCGCGGCGATGCTGTCAGGCGTCTGCGGCGCCACCGCCGTGCCATCGTGAATGCAATGCTGGGTCCCGAGCTTGACGTACAACAGGCGCAGGAAATGCCAGACCTCGGTGGTAGTGCCCACGGTGGATTTTCTGCCGCCGCGCGAGAGCCGTTGCTCGATCGCCACCGTCGGCGGGATGCCGTAGACAGCGTCCACCTCCGGACGCCCAGCCGGCTGCACGATGGAGCGCGCATAGGCGTTAAGGGACTCCAGATAGCGGCGCTGGCCTTCATTGAACAGGATGTCGAAGGCCAGTGTCGATTTTCCAGAGCCCGAGACGCCCGTGATGACACTGAACTTGCCACGCGGAATATTGACGCTCAGGGATTTGAGGTTGTGCTCGCGGGCGTTGATGATCTGGATGTTGTTATTTCCCCCCTCACTCCCCCCGCCCTCTCTCGCCCCCGCCGGGGCGAAAGAGGGAGCCTGAACAGCCCTATTTGGCCGCGTATCCAAACGAAGGGGAGTGCCCGTTCCCGCTGACCACGACCCCGAAAAATCGTGCAGTTCATGTACAACCCCCATCGAAGCCGCATACTCCCGTAGCGCTTTGCCGGTGTGCGAGGTGGCATGCAGCATGACATCTTCTGGCGTGCCTGTGGCGACCACCTCACCGCCAGCGTCGCCGCCCTCCAGCCCGAGATCAATCAGCCAGTCGCTGGCGCGGATCACGTCCAGGTTGTGCTCGATCACGATCAGCGAATGCCCGGCATCGAGCAACTTGCGCATGGCACGCATCAGCTTGGCGATGTCATCGAA
>CAIYGK010000432.1 GCA_903925725.1 uncultured beta proteobacterium
CGCCATGCCTGCGGCACGCGGCGAGAAGATTGTCAGGTCACTGCCGCGGTCTTGCTGCAACTGGAGCTGTGGCTGAACGCTTTGTATCAAAACCTCGTCACTGATGTTTAAGCTGGCGAGGTCGGTCGCCATGGGCCGGCGAGCCGGGTCGGCCAGCCCGGCAAGTTGTTTGTCGCGAAACAGGTGGAGCGCCTGCGGCTCGGTTGTGTAATGGCAATGGATGTCAATAATCATGACAGGGTGTTGAGTTCGGTTGAGATTGATGCGACTGGCAGGGCCTGGCGCCCAACAACGGATACGGGTAGGAAATTCATCCGCATCAGCGCAAGTATCGCACCTTGGAGTCATCATATAAGCACGGTTTCTCTCAGCGTGACGCCATGCTTGGCGAGCCTGCTCACCACGCCCTCGTTGTGGCAGGGTAGAGCGCGGTGCCGCTGAAGGCTGATAAGGCCACTGAGTGCTACAAGCGCATCGTTGGCAACTGTATGAAAGCGCGTGCTTTACCCCAATCCCGATTTATTCAACACCGCTGGTAAAGATCTTGGGCGCCACGGTGTCAAAGGTACGTTGCACTTCGCGCACCACCTTTTCCATATTGGCGCCGCGCAGGTCTGTGACCGTCATGCCATGGTCGACGGCGAACTTCCTGTACTCGGCGCTGCCCAGCACCTGGGCGAACAACTCCTGCGCCCGTGCCAAGCGATCCGCAGGCACGCCCTTTGGCCCCACAAGGAAGGTCACCTGCTCCACATTGCCGTATGGGAAGACATCAACCTTTCTCTCCGCGAAGGTCGGCAGGTCCGGCATTGCCTCCACTCTGGAGTTGGAAAACACGCCGATCGCCTTGACCAAGCCGCCCTTGACCTGGCTGATGGTTTCCGAAGGTTTGACCACGCCGGCATCGATATGGTTGCCCGCCAGGTCGATCAGCACCTTGGAGCCGCCGGTATAAGGCACGTTTGTGTATTCCGTATTGGCTGCCTTGGCGAGCAGGGCGGCAAAGATATGGTTGATGTTATTGCTGCCGGGCACACCGATCGACACCCCACCGGGCTTGGTCCGCATGAGCTTGACGAATTCCTCGACGTTGTTGGCAGGGCTGGCTTTGGGTACGGCCAACATCAGTTGGTCGATGCCAACCTGATTCATGATCGTGAAGTCTTCCAGGCGCAGGGGCGTGGTGCGCTGAGCGATGGCACCCATCAAGGAGGGCGTTGCGACACCGAACGTATAGCCGTCGGGAACTGCGTGGGCTACCTTGGCCAGCCCGATCAGGCTGGAGGCGCCGGCGATGTTCTCGATCAGCACGTTCACGCCGCCGTTCCTGTTCATCAGGTCGGAAACTTTGCGGCCGACCAGATCCACCGCGCCGCCCGCGTTCCACGGCACGATCAGGGTGATGGGCTTGGATGGATAGGCATCGGCGGCCTGAGCGCCAAGCGGCGCCAATAGCGATGCGGCGATGCTCAGGGCAGCGGCAAGGCGGGACAGGGTGTTCTTCATGAAGGCTCCAGTGGGTGGGTGATAGGCTCGGCGCGCACGGGCAGATCCCGCGCCGAAAACCGTGCAGCCGGGCATGCCGCCAGCAGCGTCTCCGGTGAATAGAGGTGCGGCGTGAGGCCTTGCTGCGCGCAGAACTGCAGCAGCAGAGAAGCGCCCTCGTTGTTCCAACGCGCAGGGTCGCTGCCATCGGCAAAGCGCCTGGCGCGTTCGAACAGCGTTGTTAATTCTGCGGCCAACCAATCGTGTTCCCGCAGCAGTGACGACTTAACGGTCAAGAGATGATTGATGGGCTGGGCCTGCTGGCGCGCAAACCAATCCTGGCATACGCGCTCGGCATCCGGAAGCACGGTGCGGATGTCGGGATGCCCGCCCAGGTGCAAGGTGA
>CAIYGK010000433.1 GCA_903925725.1 uncultured beta proteobacterium
TCGGTGTCCACATCGTCACCCAGGCGCCAGACTTTGTGCCAGAGCGCATGTTCAGGCTTGCTTGTGTTCATGGCATGACCGTTCGCGGGTCGGTGATGTAACCCCGCAGGGCGGACGCCGCCACGGTATAGGCCGAGCCCAGAAAGACCTGGGTGTCGGGCGGTCCCATGCGGCCCTTGAAGTTGCGCGCGGTGCTGGAGATCACGGTCTTGCCCCCGGCAAAGCTGTCGCCGTAACCGGCGCAGGCGCCGCAGGCACTGGGCAGGACCGTGGCGCCAGCGTCAGTGAGCGTCTGCAGCGTGCCCTCCATCTCGGCCTGGGCTTTGTCCCGCAGGCTGGCGGGTGCCACCATCAGTTGCACGCCAGCGGCCACCTTGCGCCCCTTCAATACCTGCGCCGCAAAGCGCAGATCGTCGAGTTTGGCGCCGGTGCAGGCACCGATGTAGGCAATGTCGATGCGGGTGTTGGCGTGATCAGTCATGGTCACACAATGCGCCGGGCTGTGCGGCGCTGCCAGTTGCGGGCTCAATGTGCTGGCGTCAAAGTCGTGCTGAACGTCGAAGCTGCCGGGATCCGAGTGCAGCGCTGTCCAATCGGGCGGGGTCAGGTATTGAACTGCACCGGAGTCTTGCAGCCAGCGCCGCGTCACCTCGTCCGGCGCCACCAGCGCGGTTTGTGCGCCCATTTCGGCGCCCATATTGCACAGGGTCATGCGCTCAGGCATCGTCAGCGCACGCACCGCGCTGCCAGTGAACTCCAGCGCCTGGTAGTTGGCGCCGTTCATGCCAAAGCGCTGGATCATGAACAGCATCATGTCTTTCGCGCAGACGCCGCTGGCCAGTGTTCCGGACCAGTGCATGGCGATGGTCTGCGGCACGCGCAGCCAGATCTCGCCCGTGACCACCACGCCGAGCATCTCTGTGCTGCCGATGCCGAACATGTAAGCGCCAAACGCACCACCCGTGGGCGAGTGCGAGTCGCCACCGACGCAGAACATGCCGGGCCGGACGTGGCCATGCTGGGCGACCACCACATGGCAGATGCCCTGGCTGTCGTACACGTGGGGCAGTTTCTGCTCTAAAGCCCAGTCGCGCGCCAGGCGCACGATGCGGCGTGCCGCATCGTCGCGCTCAGGGACGTAGTGATCCATGACAAGTACAACTTTGGACTTGTCCCAGATCTGCGAGCCCAGTTCTTCCAGCATGGGTTTGAGGCGCCGCGGCCCGGAGGAATCGTGGAACATGGCCAGATCGACCTGGCAGGTGACGATTTCACCCACGCGCACGGTCGCCTGGCCGGCAGCACGGGCAATGATTTTCTGCGCCAGGGAAGAAGCTTCAGCCATGGTCAATCGGGCTTGGCCCCCGCGAACCTGACGACTTTCGCCCAGCGTGTGATTTCCGCCTGAACGAATTTGCTGAAGTCCTCGGGGGCGTTCCCCACCGGAATGTAGCCCTCGGTCTCGAGCCGGCGCCGCACTTCTGGCGAGGCGACGGCATTGCGCGCCGCGTCGCTGATTCTCTTCGCCAGCGCCGCATCCATGCGACCCGGCGCGAACAGACCAAACCAGGCGCTCGACTCGTAGCCCGGCAGCACTTCGCTGATGGCCGGGACATCCGGGAAGGCCGCTAGACGTTTGGCGCTGGTGACGCCGAGCGCTTTGAGCTTGCCGGCCCTGACCTGCGCCTGCGCGTTGCCCACCGCCGCGAACATCAGTTCCACCTGACCGGCCAGCACATCCTGAACCGCTGGTGCGGTGCCACGGTAGGGAATGTTGACGATGTAGACGCCCGACTGCATCTTGAAGGCGTCACCCGCCAGATGCAGCGAGGAGCCGACCGAGCCGATCGCAAAGTTGAGCTTGCCGGGCCTGGACTTGGCCAAGGCAATCAGTTCACGCACGTCCTTCACCGGCAGCGAGGGGTGCGCCACCAGCATGGAGGGCGACGTCGCCACACAGGTCAGTGGTGTGAAATCTTTCACCGGGTCAAAAGGCAGACTGGGGTAGAGCGTGGCATTGATGGCGTGGCTGGTAAAGCTCATCAGCAGGGTGTTGCCATCGGGCGCCGCCTTGGCCACGGCGTCGGCAGCGATGTTGCCGCCCGCACCGGGCTTGTTTTCCACGATCACGGTGCGCGAGAGTTGCCGCCCCAGTTCATGCGCGAGCGAGCGTGCCATGGTGTCGGTTGAGCCGCCCGCCGGCGCTCCAACCAGGATGCGGATGGGGGCCAGGTTCTGCGCCCATACCCCCAGAGGCAGCATACCGACCGCGGACAGCGCTCCGAGCACCATGGCGCGACGGCGTTCCATAGACTGCATGGACTGCCGCGTCGCTACGCTCCTCGCAGTGACGAGAGGGTGGCTGTCATTGCGAGCGAAGCGTGGCAATCCATGATGTTTCATTCATACTCCAAGGTAAGCGCGGCGCAAGGTGTCGCTGGCCAGCAGTTCTGCGCCCGATCCGGAAAAGCGTAGCGCACCGTTTTCCAGCACATAGGCGCGCTGCGCGACTTCGAGTGACTGACCCACGTTCTGCTCCACCAGCAGCACGGCGAGCCCCTGCGTATTGAGTTGCGAGATCAGCGTGAACATCTCCTCCACCAGCAAGGGCGAGAGTCCGAGTGAGGGCTCGTCCAGGATCAGCAGGCGCGGCTCGGCCATCAGGCCACGCCCGATCGCCAGCATCTGCTGCTCACCGCCGCTCATGGTGCCAGCCAGCTGAGAGCTGCGTTCCTTGAGGCGTGGAAAAATAGAAAAAACGCGATCCAGATTCTGGGCACGACGTTGCCGCGCCCGCGTGAACGACCCAAGTTCCAGGTTTTCCAGCGCCGACAGGTTGGGGAAAATCTTGCGTCCTTCAGGCACCTGAATCAGGCCGGCCTTCACGACATCGCGGTAGTGCGCGCCGCTGATGTCCTGGCCGTCAAAGTGCACGCGACCGCCCCAAGCCGGGTAAATGCCGCAAAGCACATTGTTCAGGGTCGACTTGCCTGCGCCATTGCTTCCGAGCAGGGCCACAATCTCACCCTCGTTGACATGCAGGTCCACGCCGCGCAGCACTTCAACCGCGCCGTAACCGCCACGTAGACCTTGAATGTCGAGCAGTGCCGTCATGCTGCTGCCGCTCCACTCGCGCTGGCCAGCTGGCGCAACTTGGCTGCAGTGCCATGACCCAGATAGGCCTCGATGACGGCGGCGTTCGAGGTCACCTGTGTCGGTGAGCCTTGGGCAATCAACTGCCCTTGTGCCAACACCCAGACATGTTCGGCCAGGTTCATCACGGCCTGCATCACATGCTCGATCATCAGCACCGTCACGCCCGACTGCGCGATGCCGCGCACCACCGGAATCATCTCGCCGATTTCCTGCGGGTTCAGCCCGGCCAGCACTTCATCGAGCAGCAAGAGCTTGGGTTGTGTCGCCAGGGCCCGCGCCAGTTCCAGCCGCTTGCGCCCCGACACCGTCAAGTCCGCCGCCGGCTTGTCGAGTTGCGAGCCCAGTCCAACCCGCTCCGCCACACTCTGTGCCGCTTCCAGTGCGGCGACGCGCCGGGGCTCGTGCAGATGGGCGCCGACGGCAATGTTCTCGCGGACTGTCTGCGCTGCAAAGGGCTGCACGATCTGGAAGGTGCGCGCCATACCGGCACGGGCATTGGCGTCGGGCGCCTGTCCCGTGATGTCGCGACCGTCAAACTCGATCCGTCCCGCATCCGGTAAATAGAACCCCGACATCAGCGAAAACAGCGTGGTCTTGCCGGCACCGTTGGGACCAATCAGCGCCGTCAGGCTGCCTGGCGCCACTGCCAGGCTGACGTCATGCACAGCTCTGAGACCGCCGAAACTTTTGGACACATGGCTCACCGTCAAAAGGCTTGCGCTCATGGCGACCTGCCCTTCCAGAGGCTGCGCAGGCTTTTTCCCGCACCGCTCAGGCCGCGCGGCGCGAACATGATCATCAGCACCAGCACCGTGCCGTAAATCACCATATTGATACCCGGCAACTGGCCAAACAGATTGCGTGTGAGGTCGGCCAGGGCGTGCAGCGCCAGCGCGCCCAGCACCGGTCCCCAGAGCGTGCCCATGCCGCCCACAATGGCACCCACGAGGGCCTCCACCGAGGTGTGCGAGCCATAGGCAATGCCGGGGTCCAGGTACTGGAACACCTGCACGTAAAAGGCACCGCCCGCACCCATGAAGGCGCCAGACAGGGCAATTGCGCCAAGCTTGATGCGAAACGGATTGACACCGCTGGCGCGCGCCGCGTCCTCGTTGTCGCGCACGGCCTGCAGGTAGGCGCCAAAGCGTGAATGCTGCAGCCAGCAGCTGACCGACAGCGCCAGCACCACCAGCGCCAGAATCAGAAACGCATAACCCCGCCTTGAACCAAACTGCATGTTGGCAAAGCCCTCGCGCAGCGGCACCATCAGGCCAACGCCGGCGCCGGTGAAGGGAACCGACAGGGCGACGATGCGAAAGACCTCGGCAAAGGCCAGCGTTACCAGTGCGAAGTAGGAGCCCTTGAGTCCATAGCGAAAACTCAGGGCGCCGACAAAAAGACCGACGCCAGCGCTGGCCAGTGCGCTCAGCGGCAGCGCCAGCCAGGGATTGAGGCCGCCCTGCATCTGTGCAATGGCCTGCATGTAGGCGCCGGTGCCAAAGAACAGCGCGTGGCCAAAGGAAAACTGTCCACCGTAGCCGCCCAGAATGTTCCAGGCCTGCGCCAGCAGGGCCGCATAAAGAGCCATCATGACGAAGTTAAGAACCACGCCCGAAGAGACACTGCTCAGGAATACCGTCAGCGCCAGCGCAAAGAAGGCGATGCGCAGCACTTCTTTTTGCAGGGCGGTCATGTTTTGGCCCCGAACAGGCCCTGTGGCCTGAAAAGCAGCACCGCGATGAAGATCAGGAAGATGCCGATCTGACCGAGCGACTCGCCCAGAATCAAGCCACCGAGAGACTCCACCATGCCGATCAGCAGTCCGCCCAGCAGCGCTCCCATGAAACTGCCCATGCCACCGAGCACGACGATGGTGAAAGCCACCAGCACAAAGCCGTTGCCAACCTGCGGATTGACGTAGTAGGCCGGCAGCAGAAAACAGGCAGCGGCGCCCAGACAGGCCAGACCGATGCCAAAGCTCATGGCGTAGACGTGGTCTACGTCGATGCCCATCAGCTTGGCACCATGTTTTTCCTTGGCCACGGCGCGGATGGCGCGCCCCAGGTCGGTGCGCCCGACGATCAGGATCAGCAGCGCGGAGGCTACCAGTGCCCCGCCGAACGCCACCAGCTTGGGCAGCGAGATCATGGCCTGGGCGATGCCGATGTTGATCGGGATCGTGGTCAGGGTGTAGGCGGTGTCGATAGTGCGGGTGTCGGACTTGAAGAACAGCAGGGCCAGGTTTTCCATCACGATGGACAGGCCGAGTGTCACCAGCAGGATGTTCTCGTCGCGGCCATGGCTGGCGCGGTTGATCACCACGCGCTGCAAGCCATAGCCGAGCACGAACATGGCGGGAACCACCAGCGGCAGCGCCAGATAGGGGTCGAGCCCGAACCGCTCCTTGAGGAAATAGACGCCGTAGAGCGCCAGCATCAAGGACGCGCCATGCGCGAAGTTGATGATGTGCAGCACACCGTAAATCAGCGTCAGGCCGAGCGCGATCAGGGCGTAGACGGCCCCGGTCGTCAGGCCGTTGAGGAGCGACGGGAACAGGATCCCGAGATCAAGCATCAGCGGCGGGGAATCAGGCCTTGAGCGGGAAGATCGGGTCGATCTCGCGGTATTCGCGCGGCACGATCACCTTGATGTCGCCCTTGCTCACCTGGGTCATCAAAGGCTGTGCACCCATGTTCTGGCCGTTGACGAATTTGGTAGCGCCGTAAGGCATGATGTGATCGGCGAAGGCGCTCTTTTCCAGCGCGTCGATGATGGCGGCGCGGTCGGTTGACTTGGCGCGTTCGATGGCATCGGCCAGCACCCGCATCGAGGTGTAGGTCATGAAGACCTCGTAGCTGAAGAACAGGCCCTTGGCTTCCACCCGTTTTTTGAGGTCCGCGCTGCGCTTGTCTTTCGGGTTGAACCAGTGATTGCAGTCGATGATGCCGTTGGCCGCTTCCGGGAACTCCTTGACGAACTTGTAGCTTGACGCGGCGCCACCCAGTACCGAGTAGATGGCTTTCGGTGTGACCTTTTGCTGCTGCATGGTGCGCACGAGCAGCGCGTATTCGTTGTAGTAATTGGCCGGAATCACGATGTCGGGGTTGACCGACTTCATGCGCAGCACGATGTTGTTGAAGTCGCGCGTCGGGTTGGCGTGCTTGATGATTTCCTTGACCTCGTAGCCGTAGCCCGGCAGCTCGCGCGCCAGCAGCTGGGCGGTGCCGGAGCCAAACAGCGACTCCTCATGAATGATCATCACGGTGCGCGCCGGCTTGCCGGCGGCGGTGTTGAGCACGTGCAGATTGGCCACGGCGACTTCGGCACACTTGCGGTAACCCGGGCCAAAGCGGAAGGTGTTTTTCAGGCCGCGCTCGACAATCTGGTCTGCCACACCGACGTCCACCACGTGCGGCAGGTTGTACTTGGCTGCGGCCTGGGTCGTGGCCAGACAGATGGCGGACGCAAAAGCGCCCACCACGGCGCAAACCCCGGCTTCGTTCATCTTCTCGATTTCGGCACTGCCGGCCTGCGGGGTGGATTGCGCGTCGCCCAGCAGCGCTTCGATCTTCGCGCCGCCCAGGGATTTGATGCCACCCGCCTTGTTGATGTCCTCAATCGCCATCAGGGCCCCCTCGCGGCATTGCTGCCCGGAGTAGGCCAGCGAGCCGGTGACCGGGTGCAGCACGCCAATCTTGACGGTCTTGGGCTGGGCGCCGCCGACCAGGGGAAAGGCAAGCGCCGAGGCGGCAGCAGCGGTGGTGGTAACAAACTGGCGGCGAGTGGTCATGGTGTTTCCTTGGGTTTTAGTTAAATTGCGCTGACAATTCCGTGCTGACCCAGACTTTGGCATCGATGCTGCCAACGCGGGACAACTGCATTTCGTATTCGTAACGGTCGGGCCGGTACAGGCCGTGGAGCCACTGGATCGGGCGTTCCTGCTCATCGTAGATCAGTCGGCGCACAGCCAGCAAAGCGGAGCCGACGGCGACGTTCAGATGCCTGGCTACCAGCAGATCGGCCAGCTTGGCAGAGATGGTCTGCTGCGCGCGCCCGACCTTGACGCCGGACTCCTCCAGCAGCAGCAGAATCGGCTTGCGAGCGAGTTCGCGGCGGCCGAACCTGCGACCAATGACGTCTGGCACGTAGGTTGTGATGTGCGACAGGGGGCCTTCCCTTGTGCTGCGAACGCGAATCGCCTTTTGTACCGGGTCGCCTGCATTGAGCTGCAGGGCCTGGGCCACGCTGGCGGAGGCGGTCACGGTTTCCACTTCGAGCACACTGACCTTGGTCTGCAGGCCCATGCTGACCAGGTTCTCCAGCAGACCGGTGAGCCGCGCACGTTGCCCTTTTTCGGCACCTGGCGCTGCGTTGGAGGGGGAAACATCGAGTGCGCGCGTGCCGCGGCCCGGCTCCCTGGAGATCATGCCCTCGGCCGCGAGTTGCTCCAGGGCCCGACGCACGGTGACGCGGGCCACGGAAAACTGTTTCATCAAGGCCAGTTCACCCGGCAACCCCTGCGCGAATTTACCTTCGTGCAACTGCTCGCGCAACAACAGATAGATCTGATGGTACTTGGTCATGGGCATGGACATGGACTGCGGCATGGCCACATCCTAAGAACAGTCCTATTGTTCTGTCAATAGGACATTTGAGTTTCCAGCGTCCCTTGTGCCGGCCGGTTGCCTGAAAAGCTCGACATCCAGCGGTTTTGCCAGCTGTGTATAGTTGCAGGCTATAACATCCATGGAGGTCCCGAATGAACAGCCCTTTTCCTTTGAAACAAGTCGTTTCGGTTCTCGTCTTTGCTACGCTGGGTGTGCTGGCCGGGTCGGCTTTGGCACAGACGGCAGACTACAGAAGAGGTTATGACCAGGGGTATCGCGATGCCATGGAGGCATCCAGGGAGCAGCGGGGTCCGTCCGAGCAGGCGCGCGGGCGCATGATCGTTCTGGACGCCAAGTATGGGCTTCGCGGCGATGTGTGTGATGCACTGCATGCTGTCCAGGAAATTGTCGGCATGCGCCGCCACGTAGATGTGCGAGCCAATAACGATCTGTGCGGCGACCCGGCATCCGGTCGTATCAAGCGCTTGACCATCGTCTATCGCTGTGGCGATGGTCCGGAACAGCGGGTGGCGGGTGCCGAGGGTACGATGCTGGCGATGAGTTGCCGCTAGGCGTCTGTCTGCGGCTGGCGAGCGCCAAAGTGACAGCCAAAGTGCATCAACTTTGGCAGACTGCAGTTCTGTGAGGGCAGTCCTCACCTCGCCAGAAAGGTCGGTCATGAATTTTGATTACTCGCCGCAGGTGCTGGAGCTGCGTCAGCGGCTGGAGGAATTCATCGCCCGCTACGTCTTGCCTTACAACGCGGCCTGGCACCGGTCGGCCGCGCAGGGCGTTTATCCACCACCGTTCCTGGAAGACCTGAAGGCCTTGGCCAAATCGGAAGGTTTGTGGAACCTTTTTCTTCCCGGTTTGCGTGACGATGAGCCGGGAGAGCGTCTGAGCAATCTGGACTATGCGCCACTGGCCGAGATCATGGGGCGCATGCCTTGGGCCTCTGAGGTGTTCAACTGCAGCGCGCCCGACACCGGCAACATGGAGTTGCTGCACCTGTTTGCCACGCCAGAGCAATACCAGCATTGGTTACGACCCTTGCTGGAGGGCGAGATCCGAAGTGCATTTGCCATGTCGGAGCCCGACGTTGCATCCAGCGACCCGACCAATCTGCAGACCCGTATCCACCGGGATGGTGATGAGTGGGTGCTGAATGGTCGCAAGTGGTTTGTCACAGGCGCTGCGCACCCGAGTTGCAAGCTCCTGATTGTGATGTGCCGCAGTGGCGATGACGAAGTCGCCAAACACGCGCGCCACAGCATGTTGCTGGTGCCACTGGACACACCGGGCGTGACGCTGGAGCGCAATATCGCCATCATGCAGCACCACACGCCCGAGGGGCACTGCGAAATCGTGTTCCGCGACGTGCGCGTGCCCGTCGCCAATTTGCTGGGTGAGCCGGGTGCAGGCTTTGCCATGGCACAGGCGCGGCTGGGCCCGGGGCGGGTGCACCACTGCATGCGCACTATCGGGCAATGCGAACTGGCGCTTGCCCTGATGTGCGAGCGCACGCTGGAGCGGCACGTTTTTGGCAAGTATCTGGCCGACTTCGCCAATGTCCAGGAATGGATTGCAGAGTCGCGCCTGGAAATTGACCAGGCACGTTTGCTGGTGCTTCGCGCCGCCTGGCGGCTTGATCAGGGCCAGCAGAAAGAGGCGCGCACAGACGTCGCTGCGATCAAGGTCGTAACGGCACGACTGCAGACACGGGTGGTCAATCGCGCGATGCAGGTGTTTGGTGCCATGGGCTTGTCGCCCGATACACCGCTGGCCTATTTCTGGACCTGGGGCCGCGCCATGCAGTTGCTCGATGGTCCGGACGAGGTGCACCTGCGCAGCGTCGCGCGCACCGAGCTGGCCCAGGCGAAAGAGAACCGGGGTGCCACTGCCGCCTATTTCACCTTGCCGGAACAACTGCTGGCAGAACCCCGCATCCGCTAGACTGCGGGGGATGCACCCCCTATTGAACTGGTTAAAAATTTCGCGCGCTGTACTGCGTTGCTCTCTTGTCGTGCTTTGTCTGGGTGGCACGAACTTGCAGGCGCTGGCGCAGGAAGCCCAGAAGTCGCTGTCGTTTGGCGTGGTGCCGCAACAATCAGCGACCCGATTGGCCGAAGAGTGGGGGCCGCTGCTGGCCGAGATCAGTCGCCGCTCGGGTGTTGCACTGGTCTTCAAAACCGCGCCCAGCATCCCGGTATTTGAAGAACGCCTGGCCAAGGGCGAGTATGACCTGGCTTACATGAATCCTTATCACTATGTGGTTTTTCACGCGGCGGTCGGCTATCAGGCCTTTGCCAAGGAGCAGGATCGCAGACTTAAAGGCATCCTCGTCGTCAGAAAGGATAGCGCCTATCGCAAGCCGGCCGACCTGGCTGGAAAAACGGTGGTCTTCCCGGCGCCCGCCGCTTTTGCCGCGAGCATCTTGCCGCAGGCCGAATTCGGCCGTTTGAAGATTGCGATTGACGCCAGGTTTGTCGCATCCCACGATTCTGTTTACCGTGCTGTGGCATCGGGTTTGCAGGAGGCAGGTGGTGGTATCCAGCGTACTTTCGAGGCGATGCCAGCGGAAATTCGCGATGCCTTGCGTGTGCTGTCTGAAACACCGGCCTACACGCCACATGCTTTTGCCGCCCATCCGCGGGTCCCGCCGGGCCTTGTCTCCAAGGTGCTGGCCGCGATGGCAGCGCTGGCTGGCGACGAAAGTGGGCAACGCCTGCTCGCACCCTTGGCTTTCAAGGGCATCATGGTGGCGCAGGACAAGGAATGGAGTGATATCCGGGCCCTGGATATCAATTTGCTGGAACGTTACGGTAAGCAATGAGCTGCGGCGCTTTTCTGTAGAGCTGTCCACCATGCGCTTTCGCACCAAAACCATCGTTGGCGTTGCCCTGATTGAAATAGCGCTTCTGGCGGTACTGGTGGGTAGCGCCTTGTCGATTCTGCGTGAGTCGAACGAGGCCGAACTGGTGCGTCGTGTGCAACTGGGTGCCCGCTTGTTGGTGGTGGCCGCCAAGGATGCTGTGATCTCGCAGGACCTGGCAACGTTGGACAGTCTGGCGGCTGAGACCATGAATTCCAGGCAGGTTGAGTATGTACGCATTCTTGATGCCCATGGCAGCGTGCTGGCTCAACGGGGTGACGCGACGATTCTGGGGCGACCCTTCCATCAGGAAGAGACCATTGATCAGGTCCGCGACGGTGTTTTTGAACAGTCCCAAGCGGTGATGGCCGGCGGGGTCCGCCATGGCGAAGTGCAGATCGGTGTCTCGGTCAACAGCTTGCAGGTTCTATTGGCTTCGGCGCAGCGCTGGGCCGGCAGTGTGGCAGCACTCGAAATACTGCTGGTTGCGCTTTTTTCCTGGCTGCTTGGCACGTACCTGGTGCGCCAGTTGGGCGCATTGCGGCAGGCCAGCGAGCATTTTGCTGCAGGTGATTTTGCCCATAGGGTGGCGGTCAAAGGTAACGACGAGTTAGCTCAAACGGCGAACGCTTTTAACGCCATGGCGCAGCAACTGAGCGAGAGTCGCGCGCAGTTGCAGGTGGAAAACAGCCGGTGGCGCGATGCCATGGAGACGGCTGAAAGAGCCGAAAATCTGCTGCGCGAAGCCGTCAGCAGCATTGCCCAGGGCTTCACCATTTACGACGAACAGGACAGGCTGGTGCAATGCAACGAGGCCTATCTGCGCTTCTATGAAACCAGTCGTGATCTGATCGTGCCGGGTCGAACTTTCGAAGAGATCGTGCGCAACGGCGCCGAGCGCGGCCAATACAGCGCTGCCCTTGGCAATGTGGATGCCTGGGTGAAGCAACGCGTGGCGCAGCATCAACAGGCCAATGGCGAGGTGCTGGAACAGCGACTGGCCGATGGACGCTGGCTGTTGATTGTTGAGTACCGCACACCCCGTGGCTACATTGTTGGTAACCGGATTGACATCACCGAGCGCAAGGAACTCGAGCAGGCGTTGCTGGACAATGAGCAGCGCTGGGAACTGGCCGTGACGGGCGCCAACGATGGTATCTGGGACTGGAATCCGCAAAGCGGCGAGGTCTATTTCTCAGAACGCTGGAAGACCATGCTGGGTTACCGCAGCGATGAAATCGGGAGCTCGGTTGATGAGTGGGTTTCGCGCGTGCATCCAGATGACCTGGAATTTACGATGAGCGAAGTGCAACGCCATCTGCGCGGCGAAACCGATTACTACCAGAATGAGCATCGGATGCGCTGCAAGAACGGCGAATACAAGTGGATTCTGGATCGCGGCCGCGCTTTGATCGATGAGCAGGGGCAGGCCGTTCGCATGCTGGGATCGCACAGCGATATCACCGAGCGCCGGGCTCTGGCGGCGCGTGAACGTGAGTCTGCAGAACAGCTTGGAGCCATCTTTGAACTCAGTCCGGATGGTTTTGTTTCGTTCGATGGACTAGGCCGGGTCAAGTACCTGAGCCCCGCATTTACCCGCCTGACTGGTTTGGCGCGGGCGGAACTTGTGGGCCTTGACGAGAGCGATTTCTCGGGGCGTCTGGCGCAGCTCTGTGTACCCGAAGCCTGCTTTCCAGGCGTGGCGGCCCTTCGCAGCAGAGAAAAGACCGCCCTCGGCCAGGCGTCCTCGGGCGCTAGTGGGCAACAACTGAAAATTGAAATGGCCGACGCCAGTAAACGGGTGCTGGAAGTCAGTCTGCGCGAAAAGAACACCGAAAGCGTGAAGACGATTCTGTACTTGCGTGACATCACGCATGAGACCGAAGTTGATCGTTTGAAGAGCGAATTTCTGTCCACGGCAGCGCACGAATTGCGCACACCGATGACCAGCATTTACGGTTTCACGGAGCTTCTGCTGACGCAGGAGTTTGAAGAGGCCGACTGGCGCGAGTACCTGCGCATCATCTTTCGGCACACCGAACTGATGGTGTCCATCATCAACGAACTGCTTGACCTCGCGCGCATTGAGGCGCGCCATGGCAAGGACTTCCAGATTGTCAGCGTGGATGTGTTGGAGTTGTTGCAGGAAATTGTGGCCGGCTTCAAGACCCCTGACGGTAGAGCCGTACCGCCAGTGCCTCGCGTGGAGCAGTCGGCGCGGGTCATGGCGGACCGCAAGAAGCTGATCCAGGCGGTGCTCAATGTATTCTCCAATGCCTACAAGTATTCACCAGACGGGGGTACGGTTGAACTCGATATCGTTCGCGTTGCAGCGGGCGCCGATTCGCCTTTGGAGAGCGGTGCTGCAGCGCTGGGTATTCGCGTCGCTGACCACGGCATGGGGATGACAGCAGAGCAACTGGCGCGTGTCTTTGAGCGCTTCTACCGTGCCGATACCTCGGGCAAGATCCCAGGTACCGGTCTGGGCATGAGCATCGTGCAGGAAATAGTGGCGCTGCATGGTGGCAAAGTCAGTGTCGCCAGTACTGCCGGTTTGGGTACAACGGTAACGATCTGGCTGCCCACGGCTGGCATGGCCTAAACCAACAATGCCGCCAGTGCACACAAGGCGGCGGTCTCGGCGCGCAGCACGCGTGGTCCCAGCGTTACCGGCGTATAGCCGCAGGCCAGGGCTGCATCTTCTTCGGCGCTGCTCAAACCGCCCTCGGGACCTGACAAGAAGGTGATGGCATTTGACGCGTCCAAGGCCGCTGCTGCCTGCCGCAGACCGAGTGCGCCAGCGCGCAGCGTCAACAAGAAGGCGCCACCTGTAGCGGTCCCGGGGGTCTGGAGACCTCCTTTTAACCAAGCTGAAAATCCTGCCACCGGATGCACCAAGGGGACCCGGTTGCCGCCGCACTGCTCGCAGGCCGAGACGGCAACGCTCTGCCAGTGCGCTACCTTCTTCTCAGCTCGTTCGGCGCCAAGCCGCAGCACGCTGCGCTCGCTCATCAGTGGCTGGACGCTGGCCACACCGAGTTCGGTGGCTTTTTCGACCAGCCAGTCCATACGCTCGTTGGCGGGCATGCTCAGAGCCAGGTGCACGGGGCGAATCGCTTCGCGCTCAACTGAGTGGTGCGCTCCAATTCGTACCTGAACCTCACTTCGTCCCATCTGCGTAACCGTGGCACTGTATTCGCCAGCACTACCGCCAAACGCAGGATCACCATGGAACAGTGTGATGCTGTCGCCCGGCTGCAGACGCAGCACCTGCACGTGACGCGCAGCGCCTGCCGGCAGGGTCAGCAAGTCGCCGGTAACCAAGGGGGCGGGGCAATGGAAGCGGGGCATGGAACTCAGGACGGTGTCTGAAGCGGACCAAAGGAATAGCCACTCACGACCTCGATGCCCTCGACCCGCTCGATCAGGCGCAGCAGCGGCTTGAGCTCGCGATAGCGAGCGCAGGTGGAGCGAATGTAGCGGATGAAGCGCGGAGTATCTGCCAGGTACTGCGGTTTGCCATCGCGCAGTGTCAGGCGGGCAAAGATGCCGGCCACTTTCAGGTGACGCTGCAGGCCCATCCACTCGACGCCACGGTAAAACTCGCCAAAGTCGTCGCCGACGGGCAACCCGGCCTTGCGCGCCTTCTCCCAGTACCTGATCGTGATGTCCAGACAAAAGTCTTCTTCCCAACTCAGAAACGCATCACGCATCAAACTTGCAATGTCGTACGTGATCGGACCATAGACCGCATCCTGAAAATCCAATACCCCAATCCGGACATCGCAGGGTTTCGCCGCAGGGCCGCCCCAAGGCGAAACAGCCCCCTCGGGGGGCAGCGCAGCACACGAAGTGGCAAGCGTGGGGGCATTGCCGACCATCAGGTTCCTTGGCATGAAGTCGCGGTGCACGTAGACGCTGGGCCAGCTCAGGTTCTCCCGGATGATGTGAGAAAAAGCGGTGTCGAGCGTGCGCCGCACATCGCCCTCGACGGCGACGCCGCGGTGCTGCTTCAGGTACCACGCGGGGAACAACTCCATTTCCTGGCGTAGCAAGGCTTCATCGTAAGGTGGCAGAACGTCGGGTCGGGATGCAACTTGCCAGGCAATCAGGGCTTCGACGGCCTGCAGGTACCAATGTTGGTTGGCGCCAGGCTGATCGGGGTTGATCAGCTGCAACATCGTATTGGTACCCAGGTCGGTGAGCAACATGAAGCCTTTGCTCTGGTCCCACGCCAGTACCTTTGGCACTTTGACCTGGGCCGCGTCCATCAACTCGGCTACTCTGGCAAATGGCCGGCAATCTTCCTGCTCGGGCGGCGCATCCATGATGATGCGGCTGCCGAGTGGCGAATCGATCCGGAAATAGCGCCGGAAACTGGCGTCAGTGGAGGCACTGCGCAGTGAGCCGATTTGCAGGCCGTGACGGGGTGCCAGTGCCGTCAGCCAGGTATTGAAGTCAGTCTCACGCTGTGCGTCAGGCCATTCCGGCGTATTGCTCAGCTCAGGTTCGGTGTGTGGGGCATGGCTCATGGATAATCCATTCTACAAACCCGAACGTTTCCGGTTCGTTTCCAACCCACTGTCAGAGTGACACCACCCCTGAGTCCATGCGCATTTTGCTGCTCGACCTGAAACATAGCCCGACTGCCCTGCTTGTTTGCGCTGTGCTGCAGGCGACATCGCTGTGCGTCCAAGCGCAGACGGACCAGGCGCCATTGGCACTCAGCCCCAGCCCCCTGTTGCAGGAGGAGATCGCCGCGTCGCGTAGTGCCCTGCCGACCTTTGTTTCAGGTGAACGCCTCTCCGGTCGCCCCGATCTGGAAACCGTGGTTGAAGGCAAAGCCATGCTGCGCCGGGGCGACCTGGTAATCAAGGCGGATCGGCTGGAGTATGACCAACCCAGTGATCTGGCTAAAGCCACGGGCGAAGTTCGTATCAACCGCGCTGGCAATGTCTATGAAGGCCCCTTGCTGGAGCTCAAGCTCGATGCGTTCAAGGGGTTTTTCAAACAGCCAAGTTATTACTTTCCCAAGAATGATGCCAACGGACAGGCCGATCGCGTCGATTTCATTGATGAGCAGCGATCGGTTATTCATAATGCCAGCCTGACAAGCTGCCGGCGTTTGCCGGGGCCGGACTGGCTGCCGGACTGGATTTTGCGTGCGGCAACGATCCACATCGACAACGAATCAGACGTCGGCACAGCAGAAGGCGCTTTGCTGACTTTCAAGGGCTTGCCCCTGCTGCCAGTTCCCTACCTCAGCTTTCCTTTGAGCGACAAACGCAAATCGGGTTTGATGCCGCCCACGCTGGGCCTGGACAACGTCAATGGCGCGGTGATCGCAGTCCCGTATTACTGGAACATTGCGCCGAATCTGGATGCGACGCTGACACCAACCCTGATGAGCAAGCGCGGTGTGAATCTGGCCAGTGAGTTTCGCTACCTGCAGCCGGATTATTCGGGGCAGGTGCGGCTCGATCTGATGCCCTCAGACCTGCTGCGCGGCAGCAATCGATGGGGCCTGGCGTTCGGGCATCAGGGTACCCTCCGGAACAGCCTGACCCAACTGGTGACCGATGGTGGTCTGGCCTTCAATCTGGGGCTGAACCGGGTCAGTGACGACAATTACTGGCGTGATTTTGCAGGTGCTTCGGCCTCGCTGACACAACGCCTGCTGGCCAACGACGCTTCTTTCTCGTGGAGCAATGGCTATTTTTCCAACAGTTTGCGAATGCTCAAGTGGCAGACGCTGCAGGACCTGACGGCGCCCATCACACCGCCGTATGACCGCTTGCCGCAACTGGCAACGCGTTTTGCGAGAAGCGATGTGGCTGGCTTCGACTATTCGATGGAAGCCGATTACACCCGGTTTCAATCCGACAGCGTCTCCACCCTGCAACCCAACGCGCAGCGGATCTATTCTCTGCTGCAGATCAGTCGACCCTTCGTGGGCGGCGCCGGTTTCATCACACCCAAGCTGCAATTGCACACTGCAAACTATCTCTTTGATGCGCCGCTGTCCAATGCCGCGACCTCTGCCAGCGTGGTGGTGCCGACCTTCAGTCTGGACAGTGGCCTGGTGTTTGAGCGCGACATCAGCTATTTCGGAGCGCGTTTTCGCCAGACCCTGGAGCCGCGCGCTTTTTATGTCAATACGCCCTACCGCGAGCAGAGCCTGTTGCCCAATTACGACTCGGGCGCCAAAGATTTCAATTTTGCGACCATCTACACAGAGAATGCTTTCGTCGGCAACGACCGCATTTCTGACAGCAACTTGCTGACGCTGGGCGTGTCGACCCGCTTGTTGAATCCCGAGACCGGTGCTGAGGCTGCGCGTTTTGGCATCGCGCAACGCTTGCGTTTCAAGAACCAGAATGTTGTCCTGCTGCCAACCGATCCACCGGTCGTGGATCGGATCAGTGACGTGCTGCTTGGTGCGTCCGTCAATTGGGATCCGAAATGGGCCTTTGATTCGACAGTGCAGTTCAATCCAAAGTCGGAGCAATCGACTCTGGCAACTGTCGGTGCACGATACAGTCCGGGAAACTATCGCGTACTCACTGGAACCTATCGATACCAGCGCGATGTCAGTGAGCAAATTGACATTGGTTGGCAGTGGCCGCTCAACGATTTATGGGGTGATCGAGGACAAGATCTGGCCCCGGGGCGTGGCCAGGGCGACGGACGCTGGTACAGCGTGGGGCGTCTCAATTACAGTATGGATGAGGGTAAGCTGGTGAACGCCGTTATCGGATTTGAGTACGATGCGGGGTGCTGGCTTGGCCGAGCAGTGCTGGAAAAATTGCAGACCAGTACTTCGACCGCCAGTCAACGCATCATGTTTCAGCTCGAATTTGTGGGCTTGGCGCGTTTGGGCGTGAGTCCCTTGAAAACCTTGAAAGACAATATTCCGAATTATCAGTATCTGCGCGAGCAGACAGGTGCCCCCAGCCGTTTCAGCAATTACGAATAAACCATCATGACCCATCGTCTCGTCGCCTTCATTGTGGCCTGCTTCTCTGTCCTTGCGAGTTTGCCGTCGTCGGCGCAGGGTTTGCGGCCGTCGCTTGGATTGGGTTCGATTCCGGTCACTGCCCGGACGCAGCCTGAGGTTCAACAGGCTGCTGATTACATTGTGGCGGTGGTCAATTCAGAGCCGATCACGAACAGCGAGGTGCAACGCGAAGTGCAGCGGCTGGCACAGCAACTGACCCAGCAGCGCAGGGCCTTGCCAGATCGCAGAGAAATTGCTCGCCAAGTGCTTGAGAATCTGATTAATCAAAAGGTACAGCTGCAATCTGCCAGTGAATCAGGTATCAAGGTCGACGAAGCGGCAGTTGACCAGGCAGTGCAAAACATTGCCCGCCAAAACCAGATGGAGGTGACCGAACTGCAGCGCCGCATTGCGGAGGATGGCATGGTGTTAAGCCAATTTCGCAATCAATTGCGCGACCAGTTGATACTGACGCGCCTTCGCGAGCGGGAAGTTGAGCCGCGAGTACGAATTTCTGACCTGGAAGTAGATCAATACCTGCGTGATCAGCAGAGCAATACCGAACCCACGAGCACGGAAATCAATCTGGCCCAGATCCTTGTGTCGGTTCCAGATGCCGCCACTGCAGAGCAAATAGCTGCCCTGAAAATCAAGGCGCAAAAGGCGTTCGAGAGGGCGCGCAGTGGAGAAGACTTTGTTGCTTTGGTGAATGAGTATTCCGACGCCGCCGATCGTGCCAATGGCGGGCAATTAGGTTTGCGTACAGCGGACCGCTATCCGCCCCTGTTTCTCGAGGCAACGCAAAACCTGGATGTTGGTGCCGTATCCGCTGTGGTGCGTTCAGGAGCTGGATTCCATATTCTCAAGCTGCTTGACAGAAGGAATACCAGCCTGCCGCCGATGACAGTCACGCAAAGCCGGGCACGCCACATTTTGCTGCGTGTCAGTCCGCAACTCAGCGAGACGGCAGCACGCGACAAGCTGGCCGAATTCAAGAAGCGGATTGTGGCTGGGCAGGCCGATTTTGCAGCAATGGCGCGGGACAATTCACAGGATGGCAGTGCCGCCCAGGGAGGTGATCTCGGCTGGGCCAATCCAGGGATGTTTGTACCTGAGTTTGAAGAAGTAATGGGCCGACTGGCGCCGGGCCAGATCAGCGACCCTTTGGTGTCGCGCTTTGGCGTGCACTTGATTCAATTGCAGGAGCGTCGTAATACCTCCTTGAGCTTGCGTGAACAACGCGAGGCCGTACGAGCGTTGCTGCGTGAAAAGAAGCTCGATGAAAGCTACGTCAACTGGGCGCAGGATCTGCGCGGCCGCGCCTACGTTGAAATGCGCGAGCCACCTCAATAATGATCCCCACGCTTGTCGCGGCCCGGCGCGGCGGCGTTCATCGTGCCTAGCGGATGAGACATATTCCGCGCAAACGCT
Organism: uncultured beta proteobacterium; assembly: GCA_903925725.1. Lineage (GTDB taxonomy): Bacteria > Pseudomonadota > Gammaproteobacteria > Burkholderiales > Burkholderiaceae_C > Rhodoferax. The sequence goes on from CAIYGK010000433.1 coordinate 19,064, forward strand.
TTGGCCAGCACTTTCTGGCAGATGCGGGTATTGTCGATGCGATTGTTGACGCGATCAATCCGCAGCTTGGGCAGGTGATGGTCGAAATCGGGCCGGGTCTTGCCGCCTTGACGCAGCCTTTGTCTCAGCGGTTGCCGCATCTCACAGTGATCGAACTCGACCGCGATCTCGCTGTGCGCCTGCGCTCGCACCCAAAGCTGACCGTCATTGAATCGGATGTATTGAAAGTCGACTTTGCTGAACTGGCAAGTGCGGGGGCGTCAAAGCTTCGGGTGGTAGGCAACCTGCCTTACAACATCTCGACCCCGATTCTGTTTCATTTGCTCGATTTCGTTGATGTCGTCGAAGACCAGCACTTCATGCTTCAAAAGGAAGTGGTTGACCGCATGGTGGCGCGTCCGGCGAGCGCCGATTATGGTCGCTTGAGCGTCATGCTGCAGTGGCGTTACGCCATGGAGATGGTGCTTTTTGTACCACCCGAAAGCTTCAATCCACCGCCCCGGGTGGACAGCGCCGTCGTGCGCATGGTGCCGCATATTGACGCGACAGCCGTCGATGGCAAACTCTTGAGTGAAATTGTGCGGGTTGCCTTCAGTCAGCGCCGCAAACTGTTGCGCCACACGCTGGGCCAATGGCTGCAGGACAAGGGCTACGGCGGAGAGTTTGACGTGCAGCGCCGCGCCGAAGAAGTGCCGGTGGCCGAATATCTGGCTCTGGCCGCGAGCATCTGAGAGCAAGAACAATTTTTCGACGGGCCGCCCCGAGAAAAATTAGCCCCCTCGGGGGGCAGCGCAGTACGCGAAGCGACAAGCGTGGGGGCTATTTCACGCTGCAGTCAACCAATAGCCCGCATTGAAAGGGCTGCTCATGCGCAGCGCCAGGGGCGAAATGTCCAACAGCTTGTCGGTCGGCATCTTTTCACCTGAATCGACAGGGAGTTCAATGCCGGGGACAGCCTGGCCGCCTGCGTCAGTTTCTTTTGCCTCGTTCGCCCGTTCTGCTTGGCTGGTGTGTGCAGAACGGGCTACAGAAAAGAATAGAAACATCGGAACGGGATCTTTCGGTCACCCCAATAATCAGCGGCGTCCCGGAAGATATCAAGCAGTTGTTCGCGCGCCTCTTTGTCGAACTTGGCGTTCGCTGGAATGTGTTCCAGAACCACGATAAAGCCGGGCTGAGGCCCTGACTTGTGCACCGGGTCCGTCATGCTGTCGTAGAGAGCATCAAAATTCTTCCCGACATGGACCGACAGCATGAACTGCTGGCCGATCAAGTCCAGCACGTCCTGTTTGGTTTGCGCGTTGGCCAGATTGGCATACAGGAAATGCTGATTCAGGGCTTGTGCCGCGTCCTGCAATTCCTGCACCCTGAAGGCGCGAATCGACTGGACGATGTTAGGGCGAATGCTGCGCAGTGGCACCTCTGCTGCTGCGCTCGATGCCGCCGGTGTTTCTAAGGTAAGTGACATATTCATTCCTGCTTCACTCTGCAAAATAAAAAAGAACCCTACGGAACGATCCTGCGGAAGCTCGCATAGTGATCGTCCGTGTAATAACAGGTCTCGGGTCTGCTGGCTGCTCCCCCGCACACAATGCGCCGGGCTCCCCGGTCGCGTGAACCCGGCGTTGCGACGGTGTACTCACGGTAGTAGCCGCGCTTCTGCAAAGGCAACAGACGCTCGCGGTTTCCAAACACCATACCGTCCTTCTCGTGTGCAAACGGGCCGCCCTGATGGATCAGCCTGTAAGTTTGCACGGCCGGCTCCGGCAAAGCGGATCCAGAAACCGTAGCTGCAACTTTCGCGAAGCCAGACTCTTCAGCCTGAACCCCAACGACGACAAGGCAACTCAAAAGCGCAAAGCCAGTAAGCACTAACTTGAAGCATTTTGAGCCGTACATGGAAATTACACTTCTCGCAATACCCCGGGTTAACCCCGGAAATTCATGCCCGTAGTGTCGCGCATTTGGCCGAAAATAGCAAGTAGCTGCCTAATAAGTAGGCAGAAAAAACTCCAAGAAATGCCAAGGAGTTTGCGCTAACTTAGCTTAATGACCTTAACGGGTGGCATTTGCATCAGCCACGGTGAGCGCTGTCATGTTGACGATTCGCCGGACTGTGGCGCTTGCCGTCAGGATGTGGACCGGTTTGGCGGCGCCAAGCAGCACGGGGCCAATAGCAATGTTGCCGCCAGCGGCCGTTTTGAGCAGGTTGTAGGCAATATTGGCTGCATCAATATTGGGCAGCACCAACAGGTTGGCGTCGCCGTTGAGGGTGCTGTTGGGCATCATTGCGGCGCGCGCGCTGCCGTCGAGCGCCACGTCGCCATGCATTTCGCCATCGACCTCAAGCCAAGGCGTCTGCGTGCGCAGCAGCTCCAAGGCCTGGCGCATCTTCAGCGCGCTGGGCTGGCTGCTACTGCCAAAGTTCGAATGCGATAACAAGGCGGCTTTGGGACGAATGCCAAAACGCATCATTTCCTCGGCGGCCATAGTTGTAATTTCAGCCAATTGTTCGGCACTGGGGTCGTAATTGACGTGTGTGTCAACGATAAATAGTTGGCGCTCGGGTAACAAGACACAGTTCATACAGGCGTAGGTGCCAACGTGCGCGCGCTTGCCAATGACCTGGTCTATGTATTGCAGGTGCATCGAAGTCGTTCCCCAGGTACCGCAAATCATGCCATCGACGTCGCCCTTGTGCAGCAGCATGGCGCTGATCAGGGTCAGGCGACGGCGCATTTCGATCTTGGCGACCTGGGCTGTCATGCCCTTGCGTTCGGTCATGCGATGGTAGGTTTGCCAAAAATCGCGATAGCGATCATCCTTTTCAACATTGACGACGTCATAGTCGTCATTCTGTTGCAGGCGCAGGCCGAATTTCTCGATCCGCTCGGCGATCACATGCGGGCGTCCTATCAGTGTGGGCCGTGCCAGACCTTCGTCCACCACAATCTGGGCGGCACGCAAGACGCGCTCTTCTTCACCCTCGGCATAAGCGACGCGCTTCTTGAGTCCGATCTTCGCGGCCGTGAAGATAGGCTTCATGACCGTACCGGACGCATAGACGAAGCTCTGCAATTTTTCACGGTAAAGGTTCATGTCCTTGACCGGGCGCTGCGCCACACCGCTGTCGGCAGCCGCTTGCGCCACCGCTGGCGCGATCTTCATCATCAAACGCGGATCGAAGGGCTTGGGGATCAGGTACTCCGGGCCAAACGCAAGCTGCTCGCCAGCGTAGGCCGCGGCCACCACCTCACTTTGCTCGGCCCGCGCCAGTTCGGCAATCGCATGCACTGCAGCAATTTCCATTTCGATCGTGATGGTCGATGCACCGGCATCGAGCGCGCCCCGAAAGATGTAGGGGAAACACAGAACGTTGTTGACCTGATTTGGATAGTCGGAGCGTCCGGTGGCGATGATCGCATCGTCACGCACGGCCTTGACTTCTTCAGGCAGGATTTCTGGCGTTGGGTTGGCCAGCGCAAAAATCAGCGGCTTGGAGGCCATCTTGCGGACCATGTCGGCCTTGAGTACGCCGCCGGCCGACAAACCCAGAAAGACATCGGCGCCTTCAATGATTTCACTCAGCGTACGAGCGGAAGTCTTCTGGGCAAAGACAATTTTGTCTTCGTCCATCAATTCGGTGCGACCCTCGTAGACCACGCCCGCGAGGTCGGTCACATAAATGTTCTTGCGCGGGATACCCAGCTTGACCAGCAGTCCAAGACAGGCCAGAGCCGCCGCACCAGCACCCGAGGTGACGAGCTTGATCGTCTTGGGGTCTTTGCCCACAACTTTCAAGCCGTTCAGGATGGCTGCCCCGACGCAGATTGCCGTGCCATGCTGGTCATCGTGAAACACGGGAATCTTCATGCGTTCGCGCAACTTGCGCTCAACGTAGAAGCAGTCCGGCGCCTTGATGTCTTCCAGATTGATGCCGCCAAAGGTCGGTTCAAGCGAGGCAATGATGTCAACCAGTTTGTCGAGATCGTGTTTCTCATTGATTTCAATGTCGAACACGTCAATGCCGGCAAACTTCTTGAACAGCACGCCCTTGCCTTCCATCACTGGTTTGGCTGCCAGCGGGCCGATGTCACCCAGGCCGAGTACGGCCGTGCCATTGGTGATGACCGCTACCAGGTTGCCGCGGCTGGTGTACTTGAACGCGTTATTCGGGTCTTTGACAATCTCTTCGCAAGGTGCTGCCACGCCGGGTGAATAAGCCAGCCCGAGGTCATGCTGATTGACCAACTGCTTGGTGGCGGCGATGCGGATTTTTCCGGGGGTTGGAAATTCGTGGTATTCGAGAGCTGCACGGCGCAGGATGGCGCGCTTTTCTTCGGCGGTGACGGGTGTCTGGGGCATGCTTGTCTCCTGCTGTGGTCCGTATGGCTGAAAAGTCAGCCTGTCAGCTTTGGTACAGGGTCGAAATTGTAGACCCTGCCCGTCTTTGCACAGCCGTCAAGTTCTTTCAGTCGTATTGCGCTGCAGCCATTCCAGAAAGCTCTTCATCATGGGGCGTTCGTCGGTGCGGTCTGGCGGCATGACCAGATAGTAGGCGCGTTCGCTGGGAACCGCCTGCTCGCAGGCTATCACCAACTCGCCGCGCTGCAACTCGGCTTCAATCAACAGACGGGGAACCAGCGCCAGACCCAGGCCATGAACTGCTGCTGCCACGGTCATGGAGAACAACTCGTAGCGAGGCCCTGAAAGGGCCAAGGGCGCGGCGACGCCCAGAGCATCAAACCATTGACGCCAGGCGATTGGCCGTGTGCTCTGCTGCAATAGAGGGAGATCCGCCAGCGCCTGGGCAGGCAGAGCGGCGCTGTCCTGGAGCAGGGCTGGACGGCAGACCGGTACCATGTCTTCCGCGAGCAAACGAATCGCCTGCGTGCCAGCCCAATTACCAATCTGTTCAGCGGAACCTGCATACAAGGCCGCGTCAAAAGGCGTGTCTGCAAACATGAAAGGGCGGGTGCGCGTTTCTATGTGGACGGTTATTTCAGGGTGCAGTGCGGCCAGTTCCGGAAGGCGTGGGATCAGCCAGCGCGTGGCAAATGTCGGAACCGCTGCCAGATGGATGCTGGCTCCCCGGCCCTGCGTCGACATCACATCCAGCGTGTCCTGTTCCAGCGCTTGCAGGCGTGCCGCCACCTGCGCCGCATATTCGGTTCCCCGCTCGGTCAGCACAACCCCGTGGCGAGTCCGCCGAAACAGAGCTACGCCCAGAAAATCTTCCAATGCGGTGACCTGTCGAGATACGGCGCTCTGGGTCAGCGCCAGCTCTTGCGAAGCGCGCGTGTAGCTCTCGTGGCGGGCAGCGGCGTCAAAGCAGGCCAATGCCTGAAACGATGGAATTTTTCTGCGCATGATGTGCGAAATATACACAACATGTAGGTTCACGCGGTATCGATCAGTTTCACCGCAGCAGGAATTCACCTTATAGCTTTAGAAAATGGTATCAGTTCAAAGAAACGGTATATTCCTTAAATATTCTATATATGCATATCTCGATGAAGATAAGTCACTTGCCTTTGTCCCTCGGAGCAGACTACCATGTGCCAAGCACTGCCGCTTTCAATTTTCAATTTATAAACGGAGATATCGTATGGCTCACGCATCCTTCAACTGGCAAGATCCCTTCCTGCTTGACGCGCAACTCACCGACGACGAACGCATGGTGCGAGATGCCGCCGCTGCCTATTGTCAGGACAAGTTGCAGCCGCGCGTCATGGAAGCGTTTCGCGCAGGAACGACGGACGCCGAGATCTTTCGCGAAATGGGCGCGCTCGGACTACTCGGGCCCACCATTCCCGAGAGCTATGGCGGACCCGGCCTGAACTACGTCGCCTATGGCCTGATTGCCCGCGAGGTGGAGCGGGTTGACTCGGGTTACCGCTCCATGATGAGTGTGCAGAGCTCACTTGTCATGCTGCCAATTTTCGAGTTTGGCACCGAAGCACAAAGGCAAAAATACCTGCCCAAACTGGCCACCGGTGAATGGATTGGCTGCTTTGGCCTGACCGAGCCGGACCACGGCTCGGACCCCGGGTCCATGGCGACGCGCGCGCACAAGGTTGCCGGTGGCTACAAGCTCTCAGGCTCCAAGATGTGGATATCCAACAGCCCGATCGCCGACGTTTTTGTGGTCTGGGCGAAAGAAGTATCGGAATCCGGCAAGGTGGGTCCTATTCGCGGCTTTGTGCTGGACAAGGGCGCTGCGGGCTTGAGCGCACCGACGATCCACGGCAAGGTGGGTTTGCGTGCCAGCATCACAGGCGAAATCGTGATGGACGGCGTCTTTTGCGCGGAAGAAAACGCTTTTCCTGAAGTACAGGGTCTGAAGGGCCCCTTCACCTGCCTGAACTCGGCGCGCTACGGCATCGCATGGGGCGCTTTGGGCGCAGCCGAAGACTGCTGGTTGCGCGCCCGCCAGTATGTGCTGGACCGCAAGCAGTTTGGCCGACCCCTGGCCGCCAATCAGCTGATCCAGAAGAAGCTGGCCGATATGCAGACCGAGATCGCGCTGGGTCTGCAAGGCTGTCTGCGGCTGGGCCGCATGAAGGACGAGGGCACAGCCTCGGTCGAGATCACCTCGATTTTGAAGCGTAATTCCTGCGGCAAGGCGTTGGACGTAGCCCGTCTGGCGCGCGACATGATGGGTGGCAATGGTATTTCCGACGAATTTGGTGTGGCGCGGCATCTGGTGAATCTGGAGGTGGTGAACACCTATGAAGGCACGCACGACATCCATGCCCTGATTTTGGGTCGGGCTCAGACGGGTATTGCAGCTTTTGCCAATTAGGTCATTGCGAGCTTTGGTGGTCAGCGTCTGGGGCTGTGGCGGCGTCCTCATACTGTCAAATGCCCAGAAATCGGCCGCCACCACAACCCCAGACGCTGCAACAAAGTTACGGGCTTGCCAGCAAGACAACTCAATGCCAGTTGAGATGCTTGGTAATTGTTCGCCGCGTCCAACGTACCGAACACGCCATAGCCTCCGTGGCAGGAACAACCGCATGAATTGGGAAAGACAAGTGAAACCAATGAACGAAAAACAGGCAGCATTAGGCCACATCAAGGTCCTCGATCTTTCACGCGTCTTGGCGGGCCCCTGGTGTACGCAAATGCTGGCCGACCTGGGTGCGGACGTCGTCAAGGTCGAACGACCGGGAGTGGGGGACGATACGCGCCATTGGGGACCGCCGTTCCTGAAAGATGCCCAGGGACGGGATACCGATCAGGCCAGTTATTTCACCGCCTGCAACCGCAACAAGCGCTCTATCACCATCGACATGGCCCAGGCTGAGGGGCAGAAGCTGATTCGCCAGATGGCCGTGCAAAGCGACATTCTGGTTGAGAACTTCAAGGTCGGCGGCTTGCAGTAGTATGGCCTGGACTACGCCAGCCTGAAGGTGCTAAATCCACGCCTGATCTATTGCTCGGTTACTGGCTTTGGTCAGGACGGGCCTTATGCCCAGCGCGCTGGCTACGACCTGATGATTCAGGCCATGACAGGGCTGATGAGCATCACCGGGCGCTCCGACGACGTTCCCGGTGGTGGGCCGCAGCGCGTCGGGGTTGCTGTAACGGACATCTTTACTGGCATCTATGCCTGCAGTGCCATTCTGGCCGCGCTCGAAGTGCGACACCGGACCGGGTTGGGCCAGCACATCGATATGGCGCTGCTCGATGTAGGCATGGCTATTCTGGGCAATCAGGCGACCGGCTTCTTGAATACCGGGCAGGTGCCGCAGCGCCAGGGCAACAGTCACCCCAGTCTGGCGCCATATCAGGACTTTGAAACCGGGGACGGATCCATGCTGCTAGCCATCGGCAATGATGGGCAGTTTGCGCGCTTCTGTCAGGTCGCGGCTCATCCAGAGTGGTCCGCTGACCCGCGCTTTGCCAGCAACACCTTGCGTGTGAAGAACCGGGAGGCGTTGATCGCCCTGATGCAGGCCGCGACCCGTACGCGCACGACAGCGCAATGGGTCGCAGCACTGGAAGATAAAGCTGTGCCCTGTGGCCCGATCAACGATATCGGACAGGGCTTCGCCGATCCCCAGGTCCAGGCGCGTGCTCTCGTGGTGAATCAGCCCCTGACGCCGGCTGCCACGACGAAGACCGCCGTGAGGTCCATTGCCACGGTCGCCAGCCCACTGCGCCTGATGGCAACGCCACCGGTGCTGCGCCGGGCGCCGCCCATGCTGGGAGAGCATACCGACGAAGTGCTGGCCGAGTTGGGTCTGAACAACGATTCCATCGTGGCATTGCGGGCAACCGGGACGGTGTAAGCGCTGGTCTACGTGGCCGGCTTGCGATTGACCAGGATGATGCCGACCGCGACCAAAGCCAATGCGAATATCAGGTTCAGGGTGACGCGCTCGTGCAGCCAAAGTGCGCCAAACAGCAGGGCAAAGACTGGTGTGAGAAAAACAAAGGCCGAAATCTTGGTGGCCGGGTAGCGCCCCAGCATCCACATCCAGGCCAGGTAGCTGGCAAAGGCGCCAACCACGGTTTGTGCCAGCAGGGAGGCGGTGCTGAAAGCGCTGAAGTTCCAGACCCACCGCTCGCCCAGCGCGCAGGACAGGACAGGCAGCGCTAACGCACTGACGCCAACCTGGTAGAACAAGAGCTTTTCGGGCGAGATCCGCGTCAGTTGCGTGCCGCGGATGACGACGGTGGTCAGACCCCAAAACATGCCGGCTGCCAGAGCCAGCAAGTCGCCGCGCCATTGGTCAACAGCGCTGGCATTGCCCAAGCCGTCGCGCAAGGCGAACACCACGGCCGTAAAGGCCAGGGCCAGACCGAGCCATTGCAAGGGTCGGATTTTCTCGGACGGTACAAAAAGCGGTAGCAAAACCGCCACCCAGAACGGCGAGGTGTAAAGAAAGACGGTCAGGCGCGAGGCGGCTGAGAATTGCAGCCCGGCATAGAGGCAGGCAAATTCGAGGGCAAACAATGCGCCCGCCAGGAGGCCGGTCAGGAGTGAGCCGTCACGCTGAAACAGCGGAATACGACGCCGCGTACACCACAGCCAAAGCAGCACGGTGGCGCCGGCAAAGCGAAGTGCTGCCTGAAAGACCGGAGGCAGATCGGGGATGGTCGCCTTGACCAGCACCTGCTGAAAACCCCAGAACAGGCAGCATGCCAGCAAAAGGCTTACGGCTAGTGCGTCAAGGTGGTCTTTACGGGTTTGCATGGAAAACGGCTGTGCATGTTGAACTCGATGCCCCTGATTTACAACGGGTGCTCCGTAAAGAACTTGCCACCATGGAAAAGCAGCGGTGAAGCGCCAGCGCGGTGCGAGCAGCGCTCCACTTCGCCGACAAAGATCACATGATCACCCTCATCGTAGCGGCTGCGGTTAAAACACTCAAACCAGGCTGCCGCCCCGGACAGCAAAGGTGCGCCGCCGGCACCATCGACAAACATGAGGTCGGCAAAGCGGTCAACGCCTTTGCTGGCAAAGCGATGCGCGAGGGCTTGCTGATCGGCGCTCAGAATGTTGATCGCGTAGTGCGATCCGGCGCTGAAGGCTGGCATGGACGCAGCAGAGCGCGCCAGACTCCACAGCACGAGGGGTGGTTCGAGTGACACCGAATTGAAAGAGTTGGCCGTCAATCCGACCGGTTCTCCGGTGGCGTTGCGTGCAGTGACGATGGTCACACCGGTGGCAAACATACCCAGTGCCGATCTGAACTCGGACCGGGAAAAGCTGGGCGCCTGCGCCTTGCGACTCAATCTGGATAAAGTCATCGGCGCAATCTAGTCGAATTTAGCCTTGCTTGCCTGCTGCATTGCAGCTAGCAGGATAGCCGGATCCTGCGCGCCCGAGAGCGTCACTGCCCTATTGAAAATGAAGAAGGGTACGCCGTTGATCCCCAGACTGCGGACGTGAGCATCGGCTTGCGCCACTTGCGCTAGTTGTTCCGGGTCGGTCACGAAAGCCTGTGCGGCCGATCCGCTCAGTCCCGCTTCTTCAGCGATGTCAGCCAGCACCACAGGGTCACCGATGAACCGGTTTTCAACAAAATAGGCCTTCAGCAAACGCTCCTTGATGTCGTTGCCGTCAGCGTCGCCTTGCTGGGCAAAGGCAATCAGCGCATGCGCCGCCAGTGTGTTGGGCTGGCGCGTGATGCCATCGATATTGAGTTGGAGCCCGACCGCCTGGCCGGCGGCACGCACGCGTTCGTAGATTTCTGCGGCACGTTGCGGTCCGCCAAACTTCTCTTCCAGATACTGCTTTCGCGGCACACCCAGCGCCGGCATGTCAGGATTGAGCTGAAACGGATGCCAGCGAATCACCACAGCGGGCAGATGGCTCGCCCCGGCGCTTTCCAGGGCAGCTTCAAGTTTGCGTTTGCCGATGTAGCACCAGGGACAGACGACATCGGAGACGACGTCGATGGTAAGGGTGGGGCTGTTCATCGGCAAATTGTAGGCGGCATGCCAGGCCGCCAACGCCGATCACTCAGCCCAGCAGACTGTCGGCGCTCACATAAGCGTAACCCAGGTCACGCGCAACAGCTTCATAGGTCACATGACCGTTGGCGACGTTCAAGCCGTTTTTCAAATGTACGTTGTCCTTGAGTGCCTGCTTCCAGCCCTTGTCGGCCAGAGCCACGGCGTGGCCGATCGTGGCGTTGTTCAGTGCAAAGGTCGAAGTGCGCGCGACGGCGCCGGGCATGTTGGCCACGCAGTAGTGCACCACGCCGTCAACCACGTAGGTTGGCTCGGCATGGGTGGTGGCGCGTGAGGTCTCGAAACAGCCGCCCTGGTCAATGGCCACGTCAACGACGACAGCACCTTTCTTCATACGCGAGATCATGTTGCGCGTTACCAGCTTGGGCGCTGCGGCGCCGGGTACCAGAACGCCACCCACCACCAAGTCAGCATCGAGCACAGCCTCTTCCACGCTGTGGGCGTTGGAGTACACGGTGTTGATGCGGTTGCCAAAAATCAGGTCCAACTGGCGCAGGCGGTCCACGCTCTTGTCCAGCACGGTGACGCGCGCGCCCATGCCGACCGCCATTTGCAGTGCATGGGTGCCAACGACGCCGGCACCAATGATGGCCACGTGAGCCGCCGGTACACCCGGGACACCTCCGAGAAGAATGCCCATCCCGCCCTTGGATTTTTCAAGGTGTGCAGCGCCAGCTTGCACTGCCATGCGCCCGGCCACTTCGCTCATCGGTGCCAGCAGCGGCAGACCGCCACCGGGGCCGGTGATGGTCTCATAGGCAATGCAGATGGCGCCTGACTTGATGAGGGCGGCGGTCTGTTCGGGGTCCGGCGCGAGGTGCAGGTAAGTGTAGAGAATCTGCCCGGCTCGCAGCATCGCGCATTCTTGTGGCTGCGGTTCCTTGACCTTGACAATCATCTCGGCCTTGGCAAATACCTCTTTGGCGTCCGCTGCCAGCGTGGCCCCGGCCGCCTTGTACTGCTCGTCGGACAATCCGATGGCAGCGCCAGCGCCGGTTTGGACCAGTACCTGATGCCCATGCGAAGTCAGTTCGTGCACGCTGGCTGGCGTCAGACCGACGCGGTATTCGTTGTTCTTGATTTCTTTGGGTAGGCCAATCAGCATGTAGTGCTCCAGGTTCAGGGTTGTGAAAGACAGCAGTGTGTTGCAAGAAGTAGGATTTGAAAACAATGATTAATATATTGACTATTTCATTCAAAAAACTAATGAACAATCCGAAACACTGACAATGGGTCTATCGGTTCCTGCATCTTGATTTAATGGCGATATGAACAGGGAAGCAAACACGTCCTCGCTAGCCGGCGACTCCGCGAGTGAGCCGGTCGTGTGGATGTCTGACGGCAGCCCGTACAGCCCGCGCTTCAACGATCGTTACCGTTCGCGCTCAGGCGGAGTCATGCAGGCGAGCGCTGTCTTTCTGGCGGGCACCGGACTGCCGGCAGCGTGGCGTGGGCGTGATCGCTTTTCGGTGCTCGAAACCGGTTTTGGACTGGGACTCAATTTTCTGTGTACCTGGGCTGCCTGGGAGGCGGACCCACAACGCTGCGGAAGTTTGCAGTTTGCATCGGTTGAAGCCTTTCCGGTGGCCACCGACGACCTGGTTCGCAGTGCCCGCAAGGCCGGTCTTGAAGGTCATCCCGATTCCTGCATCGCTTCGCGCCTGCCTGAGTTGGCCGAGCAGCTGGCTCGCGCCTGGCACGGCCTTTCGCAGGGAATCCATCACTGGAATTTTGCCGATGGTCGCGTGCAACTAACGCTGGCCGTGGGTGAAGTGCAGGCCACGCTGCCCATCCTCGACTGCCAGGCGGACGCCGTGTATCTGGACGGTTTCAGCCCGGCCGTGAATCCGCAAATGTGGTCAGCCCAAACCTTGAGGCTGGTGGCGCAGCATTGTCGGCAAGGTACTAAGCTGGCGACCTATACGGTTGCACGAAGCGTTCGTGATCATTTGCAGCAGTTGGGCTTTCGGGTAGAAAGATGCCCGGGACTGCTGCCCAAACGCGATCGCCTTCAGGCCGTCTTCCGGCCCTGAGCCTGTTTCAGGGCAACTGTACCTTGCCTTCAGAAACAGATTGCTTGGCCAGCCACAGGCAGGCCGCAGCGATCAGCATGGCGAATACGCCCGCACCAGCGTTGGCCGGCGCGCGCGAGATGCTGAAGAAGATCCCTGATGCGACAAGTAGAAGCAAGAGACCGAGGATCAGGTTGACCAGACTAAAGAAATTTTTCATAAGAGCTCCAGGCGTTACAAAGTTGCAGGAAAAGTCAGGGTGGCAACATGTGCCAGACGACGGTCTGGCCAGTCGCGGGTGCACTGAACAGTTTCTTGCACTTCTCCCAGACAGCAGCGAGCATTTGCCCCACCGCCTTGCTACGCTCCTGGCGCGCCTCTTGAACGAGAGCTTCGAAATCGAGATGATTGGTTTCCATCGTGTCGGACCTTTCTTTTGATGCGTGTTCCTTTTGAGATCACGGCGCTACGATAATGGAGATGTTGCGTCGCAGCAAACGATCA
>CAIYGK010000434.1 GCA_903925725.1 uncultured beta proteobacterium
GCAACGGCAACGGCAACGACAAGCGAGGGTAAACACTTAGTCTGCCGTCCTGTTTTGCTCTTTATTTAATTATGTTTTATAACCATAATTGAGAACAAAATCAGAACCCGCCACGCCGTAACCAGGAGACAAACCATGAATGTAGCCCAGTATCTTGAACGCCACGCAGCGCAGACGCCTGACCTGGTGGCGATCCGCTTTGAGGGTCGCTCGATCAGTTACGGGCAACTCAACAGCGACGCCAATCGCCTCGCTTCCAGTTTGCGCGCTGCGGGCGTTGCGGCGGCAGACCGGGTGGCCCTGTACCTGCCCAATGTGCCGGAATTCGCGGTAGCCTATTACGCCGCGCAAAAGCTCGGCGCCATTCCGGTCACCATCAACGCGATCCTGAAAATGGAAGAGGTGCGCTACCTGCTGGACGACTCGGGCGCCAGCGTGGTGCTCACCATGGACGAGCTGACCGGCTATGTCAGCGACGACTGCACCGCCCTGCGCCTGCGCATCGTGGTGGACCCCAAGGGTGCCAAGCCCGGCTGGTCGGCGCTGGCCGAGTTGCTGGCCCGCGGCAGCGACAGGTTTGAGTCGGTGCAGCGCGGCCCCGAAGACATCGCCGCCCTGCTCTATTCCTCCGGCACCACGGGCTTTCCCAAGGGCGTCTCACTGACCCAGCACAACATCCACAGCAATATCGCGCTGCCGCCACTGGCGCGCTATTCCGACTACCGCCCCGGCGACCGGCTGGCAACCTTTTTGCCGCTGTTCCACGTGTACGGCCAGAACTACATCATGAATGCCGCCTTTCTGGCCGGCGCCACCATGGTGCTGTTTCCGCGCTTCGTGCCCGATGTGGTGCTGCGCGCCATTGGCGAGGAGCGCATCACGCATTTCTTCGCGGTGCCGACGATCTACATCAATCTGCTGGCGATGGACCTCTCGGGCTACGACCTGAGCAGCCTGCGCTACGAAATGTCGGCCGCCGCCACCATGCCCGAAGAAATCTCCCGGCGCTGGACCGAGCGTTTTGGTCGGCGCGTTTTTGAGGGCTACGGCCTGACCGAATGCTCGCCCTTCTCCTGCTACAACGACAGTGTGGAGCACCGCTTCGGCTCCGTCGGGCGCGCCGTGGACGGCTTCGAGCTCAAGATTTTTGACGAGTCGGACCGCGAACTGCCGTTTGGCGAGCAGGGCGAGATCGTGATTCGGGGCGACGGTGTGATGCAGGGTTACTGGAACCGCGTGGACGAGTCCGCGACTTCGTTGCGCGGCGGCTGGCTGCACACCGGTGATGTCGGGCGCATGGACAAGGACGGCTACGTTTACATCACCGACCGCGTCAAGGACATGATCAATGTCTCGGGCTTCAAGGTCTGGCCGGCCGAAGTCGAGCAGTACCTGTACAAGCTGCCCGGGGTGCAGGAAGCAGCCGTGTACGGGGTTCCCGCTGGTGCGCAGGGTGAAAAAGTGGTCGTCGCCGTCGTGCTCAAGGCCGGCGCAACGCTCACTGCCCAGGACGTCATCGACTACTGCCGTCAGCACATCGCGGCCTACAAGGTCCCAGCGCAGGTTGACATCGTCAAGGAACTCCCCAAGAGCCCGAGCGGCAAGCTGCTCAAGCGCGTGCTGCGGCAGCAGGCGACAACCTAGCACTGGATCCCGGATCGAGTCCGGGATGACATAAGTACTTCATTCTTCTTACTTGAAAGCGATCTCGCCATGAGCGAACCCGTGAGCTACTCCATCCACGACTGCATTGCCGTGGTCACCATCGACAGTCCGCCGGTCAATGCAATCGACCAGGCGCTGCGCGCCGGACTCAAGAAAACTTTTACCGAGTTGCGCGAGCAGGCAGGCGTCAAGGCGATCGTGCTGGCCTGTGCCGGCAAGACCTTTGTTGCTGGTGCCGACATCAAGGAGTTCGATACTGGCATTGCTGAGCCCGGCTACCACGAGGTGTTGCGCCTGATCGAAGACAGCGCAGTGCCTGTGATCGCTGCGGTCCATGGCACGGCGCTAGGCGGTGGCGTCGAGATCACGCTTGCCTGCCACTACCGCGTGGCCCATGTCGGTGCGCGCTTTGGCTTGCCCGAGCTCTCGCTGGGCATCATCCCCGGCGCCGGTGGCACGCAACGCCTGCCGCGTGTTGTAGCGCTGGAGGTGGCCCTGGACATGATGCTCAGCGGCAAACCGCTGGCTGCTGGCAAGGGACTCGAATCGGGCTTGGTCGATGCGGTCACCGAGGGCGAAGTCGTCCCGGCTGCCATCGCCTTCGCGCGCGAGTTGGTGCAAAAAGGCACTGGCCCACGGCGCACCCGCGAACTCTCCGTCAAAGACGCTGCGGCGGCTGGCGAATTGCTGTCTGCTACGCGCGCCAAGGTCGCAAAGACCATGCGCAACCGCTTGGCGCCACTCGCGCTGATCGACGCCGTGCAGGCCGCCGTCGAACTCGACTTCGATCAGGGACTGCAGGTCGAGATCAAGCTGTCAGCGCAACTTGAACAGGCGACCGAGGCGAAAGCGCTGCGGCATCTGTTCTACGCTGAGCGCGAGGTGCGCAAGATTCCGGGACTCTCGCGTGACATCGCGGCGCGCACTGTTGCCAGCGTCGGCATCGTCGGCTCCGGCACCATGGGTGGCGGCATCGCCATGTGCTGCGTCAACGCCGGCATCCCGGTAACGCTGGTGGACACCGCGCAGCAGAACCTGGAGCGTGGCCTGGCGACGATACGCAAGAACTACCAGCGCTCGGTAGATCGTGGCAGTCTGCGCGCCGAGCAGAGGGAGCAGCGCCTGGCGCTGATCACCGGCAGCCTGGACTACGGCGCACTGGCGCAAGCTGACCTGATCATCGAAGCTGTGTTCGAGAACATGGCACTGAAGAAGGAAATCTTTGCCAAACTCGACGCGGTTGCGAAACCCGGCGCGATTCTGGGCACCAACACCTCGACGCTGGACATTGACGAGATTGCCGCCGTCACGCACAGAGCGCAGGACGTGATCGGGCTGCACTTCTTCAGTCCGGCCAATGTGATGCAACTGCTCGAGATCGTGCAGGCGGGAAAGACCGCGCCCGACGTGGTGGTGACAGCGCTGGAACTGGCCAAGCGCATCAAGAAGACCGGCGTGGTTGCCAAGGTCTGCTACGGCTTCATCGGCAACCGCATGATGGACCCCTATGGCCGCGAGGCCGAGCGCTGTGTGCTCGAAGGTGCCACACCCGCCGAGGTCGAC
>CAIYGK010000435.1 GCA_903925725.1 uncultured beta proteobacterium
ATCGGCCCGGGCGTAATGCGCAAAAATCATCAGCGTGCAAATCAGCAAGAGTCGCATTGGTGTCGCCATCATTTGAGGTCGTCCGCGGGTGCCCTTCTTACAAGCACAGGCGACTTGATTGCATCGAAGTCGAATTCATCCTGAAGTGAAAAGAAGTCCTCTCCCTCATCGTTTCCGGAAAACAAGTCTGCGATCCGCTTCCCTTTGCCAAATACGATCAAGCTTACACCGCTGCCCATTCCCAGCGCCTGGGTTACGTAATAATGGAAATGACCTTTGCTGAAACCGATGACGTTTTCACCCGTATGCGGAGTTGTGCTTCGACTGAAGATGGCAAACCTGGAGTCGGCTGATGCCGACTGCTCAAACTCTACCTTGCCAGGCGCGCCATAGCGGTAAGTCATTTGCGTGATCGTTTGCCCCTGCGGGTTGATACAGATCGAAAGCACCTTGCCTGTCGGGCTGAACGTGGTGCCGGCCTTTGAGGTGTGAACCTTCTGCATCTTTGCGCTGATGAACGTTCTCTCGGTAGCTGTGCAGTGGGTCGCAACCTGGCCCTGGGCGCAGACATTGCTATAGCCAAGCAGGGCGCTGATGGACACGATGGCTGTCAATTGAAAGCTTACCATTACAGGACGGAATGTGATCTTCATGAGGAACTTGCAACGACCACGCAGAGCGCGTGGGAATCATGGTAAATATAGTGGGGCAACAAACCTTTGCCAGGCTGCGCCAAAGTTTTGCCAGCCAGACATATTGTTTCAGCCCGGCATGACGCCGGGCTCGCACGTAGGCGAAAGATCTTGCATATGAAAAGTTCCTGGCTTTGTAACGGTTGTTGTCCGGGATCAAGCACTGCACCGAGGAGCCCCGGTAGGGCAAAAAGTCGGGAGCAGTGTCTGCATCTTGAGCGCCATCGCTGGACTCAACTTCTTGAAAAGCTCCGCGTTGTAAGACCCGCCAGGCATGAGGTGGATGCTGGGATCTTTGGTGGTGTTGCGATCTTCTATGACATCGAGGCCCTTGACGATTTGCGTTGCCGCAATGGCGTAAGAACGTGATTTCGCGGCAGGCGTTCCGTCCTGAACCGCCGGATCCACATCGGTGGCGACGATCGAGATGGTGGTATCGCTGTTGAGGTAAATATCGAACGTGCGGAACTGCTGCGGGAAGTCTCTCAATGACGGAGTTTCGACCTGCCAGAAACTGTTTTCAGGCTGCGGGGCCACAAAGGCCTTGACCACATTGACATGCCGATGCCCTGCCAGCCACAGCAGCAAATTTGGATGCCTGTGAAGTTCTGAAATCAGATCGGGCAGACCGACCGCGTTTTGCACCGGTGCGCCAGCGTCGGGATTGACCCACCAACCCATGGGACTCTGGGCTGTGCCAGGAGGAAGCACTGGCGGTGGATTGGTCTCGTCAACGGCCAAGGGGATGTGCGCCGCAATGATCATGAGTTGACCGGCGGCGTCACCCGCCGCCAATTCGGCCTTGAGCCACTTCCAGCGCGGCATGTCGAGGAAGCCATGGCCATGAATGTCGGTCGAGCCGTCGTCTTCGCGCTGGGTGTTGTCGAGCACGATCACCTTGAGCGGCAGATTGGCCCTGGGCAAAAAACTGTAGCAGGCAAACCCGGCTTTGGCATCCGTCAAATTGAAACCGTGGCCAACCGGACTGGA
>CAIYGK010000436.1 GCA_903925725.1 uncultured beta proteobacterium
AAAATTCGCCACCTATTGAATCTGGTTGGCTCAGGTGTTAGCCAAGCGCATCATCCCTTGCCTGGACGTTACCGGCGGACGCGTCGTCAAAGGCGTCAATTTTGTCGAGTTGCGTGATGCCGGTGACCCGGTGGAGATTGCCGCACGCTATAACGAGCAGGGTGCCGATGAGCTGACTTTCCTCGATATCACCGCCACCAGCGACGGTCGAGATCTGATTCTGCACATCATCGAGGCTGTCGCATCTCAGGTGTTCATTCCGCTGACAGTCGGTGGCGGTGTTCGCACGGTCGACGACGTGCGCCGTTTGCTCAACGCGGGTGCTGACAAAACCAGTTTCAACTCGGCTGCCATCGCCAATCCGCAGGTCATCAATGATGCCTCCGCCAAGTACGGCGCGCAGTGCATTGTGGTCGCCATTGACGCCAAGCGCCGAAACGAAGCCGATGCCGGCCGGGTCGATGCGCGGGGTCAGGTCATCGGCGCCGGCTGGGATGTCTTCAGCCACGGTGGGCGCAAGAACACGGGGCTGGACGCAGTGCGCTGGGCTGTCGAGATGACGCAGCGTGGTGCCGGTGAAATCCTGCTCACGAGCATGGATCGCGATGGCACCAAGGCTGGCTTTGATCTGGCTTTGACGCGCGCTGTCAGCGATGCCGTCAGCGTGCCGGTCATTGCCTCGGGCGGGGTCGGTACCCTGGATCATCTCGCCGACGGCATCCAACTTGGCGGCGCTGACGCCGTATTGGCTGCCAGCATTTTTCACTACGGTGAATTTACTGTTGCGCAGGCCAAGGCCAGAATGGCCGAGCGCGGCATTCCGGTCAGAGTTAGCTGATGAACTGGCTTGATACCGTTCGATGGGACGCCCAGGGTCTGGTGCCTGTGATCGCACAGGAGGCGAACTCGGGCGATGTCTTGATGCTGGCCTGGATGAACCGAGAAGCGCTGCAACAGACGGCCGAATTGCGCCGGGCCGTCTACTTCAGCCGCTCCCGCAACAAGCTCTGGTTCAAAGGGGAAGAGTCAGGCCATGTGCAGATCGTGCATGAAATCCGGCTCGACTGCGATCAGGATGTGATCCTGCTGCGTGTGACGCAAAGCGGACACGAGCCCGGTATTGCCTGCCACACGGGGCGACACAGTTGCTTCTTCAGTGTGCTCGACAATGGGGACTGGAAAGTATCCGAGCCGGTCTTGAAAGACCCGCGAACCATCTATAGCTAAGGCCCTATGTCTTCCCAAGTTTCTGCTGCCGATTCGCTTGCCGCCTTGTCCCGCGTCATCGAAAGCCGCCTGCCACAAAACGGTGGTGATGTCACGACCAGCTATGTGGCGCGACTTTTACACAAGGGGCCGGACGCGTTCCTGAAAAAGATTGGCGAGGAAGCGACCGAGGTCGTGATGGCAGCCAAAGACGCTGATGCTGGTGGCGACAAGGCAAGGATTGTCAACGAGGTCGCCGATCTCTGGTTTCACTGCGTGATTGCACTGGTTCATTACGGGCTTGCTCCGGCGGACGTGGTGGCTGAATTGGAGCGTCGTGTAGGCACCAGTGGCATCGAGGAAAAGGCTTTGCGCAAGGCACTCGCGCGCGATGGGGGACACACATGACGCAAGACCGCACTCCCGCGCTGCATGATCCCGACTGTCTGTTCTGCAAAATTGCTGCCGGTGTAATTCCCTCGCGCCTGGTCTATCAGGATGAAGAGCTATTTGCCTTTCACGACATACATCCCTGGGCACCGGTGCACTTCTTGATGATTCCAAAAGCGCACATCCCCTCCATGGCGCAACTGGGTGCCGACCACGCCGCCTTGATGGGGCGCATGCTCGTGCTGGCGCCAAAACTGGCTTTGGAACAGGGCTGCAATCCGTATCCGCAGGGGGGCTTTCGCGTGTTGTGCAATACTGGGGCCGAGGGCCGCCAGGAAGTGCAGCACCTGCACGTTCACGTGATGGGTGGTCCGCGTCCCTGGCTCCGTGGTTGATTTGCCGACTAAAATTGGCGCAATTCCTTAGGAGAAACTGATGGGACTTTCGACGACACACCTGCTTATTTTTCTGGTCATCATCGTTGTGATCTTTGGCACCAAGAAGCTGCGCAATATCGGTGCCGATCTGGGTGGGGCGGTGAAGGGTTTCAAGGACGGGATGAAAGATGGGGCAGAGAAGGCATCGGACGCACCAGTCACGACGGCCCCGGTGCAGCAGGTTAGTGCTGCCAGCGCAACTGCCAAAGAAACCATTGACGTAGAAGCCAAGACCAAAGCCTGACAGTGATTGACATAGGGGTCACCAAGCTCGCCATCATTGGCGGCATTGCGTTGCTTGTCATTGGTCCTGAAAAGTTGCCGGGTCTGGCCAAGACAGCCGGGACGCTGCTGGGACGTGCCCGACGTTACGTGGCGGATGTCAAGAATGAGGTCAATCGATCGATGGAGCTCGATGAACTCAAGAAAATGAAGGATACGGTGGAAAACGCCGCTCGTGATGTAGAAGCGTCAATCAAGACGAGCGCCGCCGACTTCGAAAAGAGCTGGACCGACACCAAGGACATGGCGATCAGTGCCAGTGCCACGGACGCAGGGCCAGGTTTCCCGCAGTACAAGCACCCGCGCAAGAAATGGCGGGTCAAGCAAGGCGCTACGCCACGTTGGTACAAGGCGCGCAGCGGTGTGCGTACCAACGCCCTGTCAGGGGCGGCGCGTGTGGCCCGGTTTAGGCCCACCAGGCTGAACTGATGACTGATACTGAAAATAGAGACGACGAGTTGGCCGGCACAGAGCAACCGTTTGTGCAACATCTGGTTGAACTGCGCGATCGGCTGTTGCGGTCGATCTACGGTATTGCTGCCATTCTGGCTGTCCTGCTGTTCTATCCTGGTCCGTCACGGCTTTATGACCTGCTTGCCATGCCCTTGGTCAAGGCATTGCCTGAAGGCTCGCGCATGATCGCCGTCGGCGTGGTCTCGCCGTTTCTTGTGCCGATCAAGGTTTCCGTGTTGGCTGCCGTTGCCCTGTCACTGCCCTGGATTCTTTACCAGATCTGGGCCTTTGTCGCGCCGGGTCTGTACAAACATGAGAGAAGGCTGGTTTTGCCCCTGGTTGCCGCCAGCACCGTGCTGTTTTACACGGGGGCGGCATTTTGCTATTTTTTCGTCTTCGGGCAGGCCTTTCCGGCGATCCAGAAAATGGCGCCCATCTCGGTGGCTGTCAGCCCGGATATTGAGGCCTATCTTGATTTTGTGATCACGATGTTTATCGCTTTTGGAGTCGCTTTTGAGGTCCCGATTGCGGTCGTGATTCTGGCACGCATGGGCATTGTGTCGATTGCCCAACTCAAGTCATTTCGCACTTACTTTGTTGTTGGTGCGGCTGCAGTGGCCGGTCTGGTGACACCACCCGATCCGGTCTCCATGATTGCGTTACTGATTCCCATGGTGTTGTTGTACGAACTTGGCATCCAGGCGGCCCGGCTGTTCATCAAGCACACGGCTGCGCCTGACGAACCATTGTGAAGAAGGTGCTCAAGCAAGTGCTCGCATGGCCGCGCCCGGTCAAGCGCGCGTTCGTTGTCGCCGTCGACATCGTCATGGCCTTGCTGGCAACCTGGGTCGCCTATTCACTGCGTTATGAGACCCTTCACTGGCCCAGCAATGACCAGTGGTGGATTTATCTCCTCGGGCCAGTGTTGGCTGTTCCGATCTTTGCCCGATTCGGACTCTATCGCGCCATATTTCGGTATACGGGGATGGACGCCCTGTTGGCGACCGGTCAGGCCATTGCACTCTATGCCCTGACCCGCATTGTTCTGCTGTACTGGGTGAAATGGCCAGTCTTTCCGCTCACGCTCGGGGTATTGCAACCCATCATCTTCTTTATGCTGATTGGTAGCAGTCGCGTTCTGGCACGCTACTGGCTCGCGCGCATCGGTCTTGGCAAAGAGCACCACCAGGGTCGCATGCTCATCTTCGGTGCTGGCGCGGCAGGTGTGCAGACTTCCTCGGCGATGGCGATTACCGGCCATGTCAATCTGCTTGGATTCATTGATGAGGATCCGGCCAAGATTGGCCAAACGATCAACGGCGTTCCGGTATTTTCAGCGATACAAGTCCCGGCCCTGGTGCGGGACCTTGGCATCACCGACATTCTGCTTGCGATACCGAGCGCTAGCCGGGACCGGCGCAACAAGATTATCCAGAGTTTGCGCTCCTTGCCGGTGCATACCAGGACACTGCCGGGGCTGGCGGATCTGACCAGCGGACGGGTCACCGTCCGGGACTTTCGTGAACTCGACGTTGAAGATTTGCTGGGCCGCGCTGCCGTGATGCCGCAAGCTGACTTGTTGGCCTGCAGTCTATTCAATCAGACAATTCTGGTGACGGGTGCGGGAGGCAGCATAGGCAGCGAGCTGTGTCGCCAGATATTGCGGGAGCGTCCACGGCGGATGCTCTTGCTGGACCACAGTGAATTTGGTCTTTATGCCTTGCATCGTGAATTGCAAGCCTGGTGTGCAGCGCAGCACTCT
Organism: uncultured beta proteobacterium; assembly: GCA_903925725.1. Classification (GTDB taxonomy): domain Bacteria; phylum Pseudomonadota; class Gammaproteobacteria; order Burkholderiales; family Burkholderiaceae_C; genus Rhodoferax. The sequence continues at coordinate 4,531 of CAIYGK010000436.1, forward strand.
GACATTGAACTCGTGCCCCTGCTGGGAAGTGTGGGCAATCGTCAGCGACTGGACTGGATCTGCGCAAGCTACCAACCGGACACGGTTTATCACGCAGCGGCGTACAAGCATGTACCGATGGTTGAATGCAACCCCTCGGAAGGGATCTTCAATAACGTCTTTGGTACGCTGAACCTGGCCCAGGCGGCGCAGGCCGCCAGAGTCTCCAGCTTTGTGCTGGTTTCGACCGACAAGGCGGTGCGACCTACCAATTTGATGGGGGCCAGCAAGCGAATGGCCGAGATGGTGTTGCAGGCATTGGCAGACCGGGCTGGAGCCCATGACACGCGTTTCAGTATGGTACGTTTTGGGAATGTACTGGGGTCCAGTGGCAGCGTGGTGCCGATGTTCCGAGAGCAAATCGCCCAGGGAGGACCACTGACCATCACAGACCCCGAAGTCACGCGCTATTTCATGACCATCCCGGAGGCGGTGCAACTCGTTTTACAGGCAGCTGCCATGGCCGTGGGTGGTGAAGTGTTTGTGCTGGACATGGGTGAACCGGTGAAGATTCTCGATCTGGCGCGTCGCCTGGTCGGTTTGTCCGGCCTGCAGGTGCGTGATGCAGAGCATCCGCATGGCGACATTGAACTGTCGTTTATCGGACTTCGACCGGGCGAGAAACTCTACGAAGAACTGTTGATTGGTGACAACCCCAGTGCCACAGCCCATCCACGCATCATGAAAGCACATGAAGATTTCATGGCGTGGCCGGAATTGATGATTCAAGTTCGGCATTTGCGGGAAGCGGCTGGCGCTGAAGATGTGGATGCGATTCGGCGCGTGCTGCAAACCTGTGTTCACGGTTTTCTCAACGAAGTCGGGACAGATTGATATGCTCGAATTTCCTCGCCTGGTTCAGGTCACCACTTTTGGGCGCATAGCGTGACGAAGAGAGTATTCATCAAGACCTTTGGTTGCCAGATGAACGAGTATGACTCGGGAAAGATGGTGGACGTGCTGCGCGCCGCGCAGGGATTTGAACGGACGGACAAGGTCGAAGAGGCAGACCTGATTCTTTTCAACACCTGCTCGGTTCGCGAAAAGGCGCAGGAGAAAGTATTCTCGGATCTGGGGCGCGTGAAGCACCTGAAGAAGAGAGGCGCCTTGATTGGCGTGGGTGGCTGTGTGGCGAGTCAGGAGGGGCAGGCAATCATCGAGCGCGCACCCTATGTGGATCTGGTGTTTGGGCCGCAGACGCTGCATCGGTTGCCGCAGATGCTGGCGCAGCGGGAACTGCAAAGTCGTTCGCAAGTGGACATCAGCTTTCCGGAAATTGAAAAATTTGACAACCTGCCGCCGGCGCGAGTGGATGGCGCTAGTGCGTTTGTCAGCGTCATGGAGGGTTGCTCCAAGTATTGCAGCTATTGCGTGGTGCCCTATACGCGGGGCGAGGAAGTTTCCAGGCCATTCGAGGATGTGCTGGTGGAGGTGGCGGGGCTGGCGGATCAGGGGGTCAAAGAGATTACCTTGCTTGGGCAAAATGTGAATGCCTATAGAGCGGCAATGGCTGCCTCTGGCGCATTGGCAGACTTTGCCACGCTGCTTGACTACGTAGCCGATATCCCGGGAGTTGAACGTATTCGCTACGTAACCAGCCACCCCAACGAGTTCACGCCAGCGCTGATTGCCGCTTACGAAAAGATTCCCAAATTGGTGAGCCACCTGCACTTGCCAGTGCAGCATGGCTCGGACCGGATTTTGATGGCCATGAAGCGTGGCTATACGGCGATGGAATACAAGTCTACTGTTCGTAAATTGCGTTCGATACGGCCAGATATGGCGCTCAGCAGCGACTTTATTGTTGGCTTTCCGGGCGAAACAGAAGAGGACTTCGAGAAGATGATGCGACTGATCGACGACGTCGGTTTTGACAATTCATTCAGTTTTATTTTCAGTCCGCGCCCGGGCACACCGGCTGCCAATCTGGCCGATGACACGCCCCATGAAGTAAAGCTGCGACGTCTGCAGCATTTGCAGGGTGTGATCAATGACAGCATGGGGCGCATCAGTCAGAGTCGCGTGGGCACGTTGCAGCGGATTTTGGTGGAGGGTCACTCAAAACGTGACGCGCTGGAGTTGATGGGGCGCACTGAGTGCAACCGGGTGGTCAATTTTTTCGGTGATGCAGATTTGATAGGGCAACTGGTCGACGTCAGGATTACGGAAACGCGCACCTTCACGCTGCGCGGGGAACTGGTTGGAGTCTGACCCCAATTAACTCAGTTGAGGATATCAAAAAGGCATCTTGGGCATGCCTTTCATGCCTCCCATGCGCTTCATCATTTTCATCATCCCCGAGCCCTTCATCTTTTTCATCATGTCCTGCATTTGCTCGAATTCCTTGAGCATGCGGTTGACTTCCTGAACCTGTACACCGGCACCGGTGGCAATGCGGCGTTTGCGGGTGGCTTTGATGAGTTCGGGTTTGCGGCGTTCCAGAGGTGTCATGCTGTGAATGATGCCTTGCTTTCGCTGAATGTCTTTTTCGGCGCGGCCCATATCCATTTGTCCGGCCTTGGCGGCCAGTGCAGCAGGCATTTTGTCCATCAGGCTTGAGAGACCGCCCATTTGCTTCATTTGCTGGATCTGTGCAAGAAAGTCATTGAGGTCAAAGCCGGCGCCGCTCTTGACTTTGGCGGCCAGTTTTTGGGCGGCTGCAACGTCAACCCCGGCGGTCACCTGTTCAACCAGAGCCAGAATGTCGCCCATACCCAGAATGCGTCCGGCATGTCGCTCCGCGTCAAATACTTCGAGACCGTCGATCTTTTCGCTGGTTCCGGCAAATTTGATGGGTGCGCCGGTGACCTGACGCACGGACAAGGCGGCACCGCCACGCGAGTCACCATCGAGCTTGGTAAGGATGATGCCGGTCAGCGGCAGCGATTCCTTGAACGCCCTTGCGGTGTTGACGGCGTCCTGGCCCTGCATGGCAT
>CAIYGK010000437.1 GCA_903925725.1 uncultured beta proteobacterium
CAGACATTAGCCAAACAGTCGGTTGATATCATTAAAAATTGCGATTGACATCATGACCGACAAAACCGCGAAGCCACCCCGCTGCAAACGCTCCATGGATGCGTCGGAGACAGGTTTGCCCGTGATCCACTCCCAAAGATAATACATCAGGTGACCGCCATCGAGCAGAGGCAGCGGCAGCAAGTTCAAAACTCCCAAACTTACGCTGATCAAAGCCAGGAACAGGCAATACTGTGTCCATCCCAGACTGGCGGACTTGCCGGCGTAATCTGCTATGGTCAATGGACCACTCAGATTCTTGAGCGATGCATCGCCGACAAGCATCTTTCCCATCGTCCTGAGCGTCAGCCAGGAGATATCGCTTGCTCGAGTCATTGCGCGCCACAAACCATCCAGCGGGCCGTAGATTACGACAACCATTTCTGGCGCCGCACCGACGTAGGCGCCAATCTTGCCAATCCACAGATCACGCTCTTGATGTCGCTCCGGTTTGACCTGAATGTCGAGTTCGACCCCGGAACGATCGATCTTCCATAAGGCCTGTGATCCTTCGGTTCCGTCGCTTGAGGCCCGAATCAGCTGACGCAACTGCCGACCATCAAACACCGTCACCGCGCCGACCTGTCGGACCACATCCCCGTTGCGCAAGCCGGCTCGGTCAGCGGCTCCACCGACCAAGATATTACCAATGACCGGTCGAATAAACGGTCCGGACAATCCGACCTGCTGAAACAACGCGCTCTCAACTTCATCAACATGGACATTGCTCAGGGGAAGCACGACCTCGTGGCGTACGCCGCCATCAGCCTCTGTCACCTGCAGCCGAAGATCCTGCCTTTCCAGAGCAGACCTGGTCAGCCACCAGAGGACGTCTTCATAAGACTGAACCTCTTGCATTTCGGACCGGTCGAAGCCTGCACGCAGCACTTTCTCACCTCCCGTCAAACCGGAGTGGGCTGCGATCGAACCAGTCTCCGGTCTGGCCAAGATCGCGACAGGCAATTCGACGCCACTCCAATTAACCACTGCATAGAGCAGCACCGCCAGCAACAAATTGGCAACCGGGCCAGCCAAGACAATGGCGAGGCGTGCACGCAAAGGCTGAAAATTGAACGCCTGAGGCCGCTCTTCGAGCGCCACCGCGCCATCACGCTCATCGAGCATCTTGACATACCCCCCGAGCGGAAAGACACAGAGGAGAAATTCAGTAGGGGAGCCCCTGGATTGCCAGCGCAGCAGTGGTCTTCCGAAACCAATAGAGAACCGCAAGACCCTGACGCCACACAGCATGGCCGCGCCGTAGTGTCCAAACTCATGCGCGGTAACCAGCAACCCGAGGGCGAGCACAAATGCGACGAGCGTCAGCATGTCGAAGTCAAGTTGAAATCATCGATTGGAATGTCGTCTGACGACATCACTGGCAGCACGACGAGACTGGCCATCGAGTTCCAACAAATCCTCAAGCGACGTCGGTCCTTGAACCGCAACGGATTCAAGCGTCTCAAGATTGACAGCGTGGATTTGATCAAAGCGGATTTGTCCATTCAGGAAGGCTGCTACCCCAATCTCATTGGCTGCGTTCAACACTGCCGTGGTGCCAGCGGGCGCTTTCAATGCCGACCAAGCCAGCTTCAGACCGGGGAAACGTTGCTCATGCCGGTTGGACTCCAGCGACTCAAACGTCATGTTGGGCATAGCACCAAAATCAAGCGCCGCTGCTCCAGATTGCATGCGGTCTGGCCAGGAAAGTCCGTAAGCGATCGGAACTTTCATGTCAGGTGTGCCGAGTTGCGCTACGACAGAGTTGTCCTTGTACTGGACCATCGAGTGAACAATGCTCTGCGGGTGAATCACTACTTCTATTTGCTCAGGCATGACGTTAAAAAGGAAACGCGCCTCGATGACCACAAGCGCCTTGTTCATCATGGTGGCCGAATCAACTGAAATCTTGCGTCCCATGACCCAGTTGGGATGAGCACAAGCCTGCTGCGGTGTCACATCACGAAGTCCCAGTGGGTCTAACAGTCGAAACGGACCACCGGAGGCCGTCAGAATGATCTTGTCCACTTGACGTGGCCATGAAAGGGAGTCATCCGGGAGGGACTGAAAGATAGCTGAATGTTCGCTGTCAATGGGCAATAGCTTGGCGCCGCCCTGTGCGACAGCCTGCATAAAATAGTCGCCACCGACCACCAGCGCCTCTTTGTTGGCAAGCAGCAGTCGCTTGCCCGCACGCGCTGCAGCAACACAGGAGGCCAGGCCGGCCGCCCCGACAATCGCCGCCATCACGACATCGGTCAATTCGTGCTCTGCGATCATGGTAATCGCTGAGGCGCCCCATAGAACCCGAGTTTGCAGGTTCAGACTGCGGCATTTTTGCTCCAACTCTCGCCCGTGCGGTTCGCTGTCCATGACGGCAAACGCCGGCTTGAAATTGACACATTGACGCAACATCACGTCAAGCCGGGTGGCGGCGCTCAAGGCAAACACCTCAAACCGTTGCGGATGCAGCGCGATCACATCGAGCGTATTCACACCGATGGATCCAGTCGAGCCCAAAATAGCGACACGCCTCCTGCGCGCTTCTAATGAATCAGTCATCCTTGATTTCAGACAGAGTAAAGCATCATGGCTAGTGGCAACGTCGGCAGCAAGGCATCAATCCGATCAAGTACGCCGCCATGACCTGGCAGCAAACCGCTACTGTCCTTCACGCCTGCGCTACGCTTGACCAGTGACTCAAACAGATCACCGAGTACGCTCATTGCGGTGAGGAACAAGCTACACACAACCAAAGTCAGGGCACCATGCATTCCAATGCGACTGAACACACTCGGTATCGTCGCGGCAAAGGCCTTGTCAGCCAACTGCCAGGCAAACGCCAAAACGAGTACGCCGATCATGCCTCCCCATACACCTTCCCAGCTCTTGCCAGGACTGATGCTCGATGCCAATTTGCTGCGACTCAGCCTGCCACCCAATGCCCGACCGGCAAAGTACGCAAAAATGTCCGCCACCCATACCAGCAGCAAAATGGACAGCAGAAAATTGACCCCTACTGATTTGGCTTGTGCTACGGCCAGCCAGGCCAGCCACAAGGCCAGCAAGCCCGCCAGCAGTCGCATGGGACGTGAGTGACTTGCCCACGCACTCACACCCCGATACAAGACCCAAGCGCCGGCAAAGGTCCAGCACGCGCCAGCAGCGATCCACAGCAGCCCCAGGGACTGCTCCAGCATACCCATCAACCAACTGGCCGTGCACAACAAGAAACAGAATAGACCACTCAGAACCGAATGTGCCTGACCATAGCCGTTCAGGCGCGCCCACTCCCAGGCAGCAACGCAAATCAACACCATCGCAATCAGAAAAAAAGGAAGTGCAGCCCGATAAAACAAAGCAGGCAGCAAGATTATCAGCATCACAATTGCAGTGATAACACGTTGTTTGAGCATCTGTCTTCCTCAGTCAAGGGCAGACAAGTCAGCACTGGTCATCAACTGATCCGACGTCTTGCCAAACCGTCTTTCGCGCCGCCCGTAGGACTGAATCGCCAAATCAAGTTCCGCCTCATCAAACTCTGGCCAAAGCCGTTCGCTGAAGTAGAGTTCAGAATAGGCTGATTGCCACAACAGAAAATTGCTGA
>CAIYGK010000438.1 GCA_903925725.1 uncultured beta proteobacterium
AGGCCCGATTTCAGGCCAAGCTCAACCCCGATGTCATGCAGCGACTGCGTGTGCACGACATTTATGCCAATGCCCTGAAGCAGCACAAGGGTGGCGGCAATGATGCAGCCAGCTACGCAGCCTTGCAACAGCGACTGCAGGAGGCGCGCTGGTTCATCAAGAACATCCAGCAGCGCTTCGACACGATTCTGCGCGTCAGTTCGGCTATTGTGGAGCGTCAGCGAAGCTTCTTCACGCATGGTGAACTTGCGATGCGCCCGCTGGTACTGCGAGAGATTGCCGATGAGCTTGGTCTGCATGAGTCGACCATCAGTCGTGTCACCACAGCCAAGTACATGGCCACGCCTTTTGGCACGTTCGAACTCAAGTATTTCTTTGGTTCGGGCTTGGGAACCGACTCCGGCGGCAACGCATCGAGCACCGCGGTGCGGGCCCTGATCAAACAGTTCATAAGCGCTGAAAATCTGAAGAAGCCGCTCAGTGACAACCAGATTTCCGAAATGCTCAAGGAGCAAGGCATAGACTGTGCGCGCCGCACGGTTGCCAAATACCGGGAAGGGTTGCGAATTGCCCCGGCCAGTCTGAGGAAAGCCCTTTGAACAAGTTGCAAATCTTCCTCCCGTGCGCGGCTGGCGTGGAGGATTACCTGGTCCCCGAAGTGCAGCGCATCACCGGGCTGCCGCTGGCCGAGGTCCTCAAGCAGCGCGGTGGCGTTGCGCTGCGCAGTTCCTGGCGCGATGTGCTGCTGCTCAACCTGCACAGCCGGCTGGCGCAGCGCGTGCTGGTGCTGCTGTCCTACACCGAGTACCGCAACGAGCAGGATCTGTACCGCGCCGCCAGCGAAGTGGCATGGGAGATCTGGTTCACTCCGCGCCAGAGCATCAAGGTCGAAGTGACGGCGCAGCACTGCCCACTCACCTCGCTGAACTTTGCGGCCCTGAAAATAAAGGACGCTGTCTGCGACCGCTTCCGCGTGAAGGCCAACGGCGTGCGCCCGGATGTCAACACCCAGTGGCCCGATGTGCGCATCTACGCACACCTCACGACCGACAGCTGCTCGCTCTATATCGATACCTCCGGCGAGCCGCTGTTCAAGCGCGGCTGGCGCCAGGACAAGGGCGAGGCTCCGCTGAAGGAAACGCTGGCCGCCGCCATGCTCGCTGCCAGTGGCTGGATGGACGGCGACGGTGATCTGCTGCCGCTTTACGATCCCTGCTGCGGCAGCGGCACGATTGCCATCGAGGCAGCGCAAATGGCCTGCAATATCGCGCCCGGCAGCCTGCGCCAGTTTGCATTCGAGAAGTACTTGCCGTACCAGGCGCACGTCTGGGACGCCATCAAGAGTGAAGCTCGCGCTGCCGAGGTGCAGCGCGAACCGGGGCAGCAGGCCATCATTTTCGGCAGCGATGTGGCGCACCGGATGGTTGACTTTGCCCAGCGCAACGCCGAGCGTGCCGGGGTGGCCGACGTGATCGAATTTCGCGGCGGCGACGCTCTGCAGCGTATGCCGCCGTGCCCGACACCGGGCATCCTGCTGTTCAACCCGCCCTACGGCGAACGCATTGAAGTGGCCGGTGTGGCGGGCGTCAGTCACCGTGGCGGTCGCGAGCAGGCGCAACTGCCTGGTGGAGGCGAATTTTTCAACCAGCTCAGCTCCCACTGGAAGAAGAATTACGCCGGCTGGAATGCCTGGGTACTCTCACCCGACCTCAAGTTGCCCGGCAAGATGCGCCTGAAAGAGTCACGCCGCGTGCCGCTGTGGAATGGTCCGATCGAATGCCGCCTGTTCCGCTTCGACCTGGTGGCCGG
>CAIYGK010000439.1 GCA_903925725.1 uncultured beta proteobacterium
CCACGTTCTGGCTGGCCAAGTACGGTGGCATCACCTGCAAGGAGTTGATGTATGACTACGAGAAGACCAAAGAGATATCAGAGCGCGCAGTGCTTGAATTTGAGCCCGATGCCTGCATCAACCTGGTAGGTGCCAACGCCATGGGGCGGATCTTCGAGGCCGTTGGGTACAAGCAGCTGAAATGGCCGGGCAACGGTGTCGGCGAAAACCAGCCCTACCAATACCTGGACCGTGAATACATGAAACCGGAAGAGTTTCCGGACCTGTTACGCGACCCCACCGGTTTTTACCTGAACACCTATTTGCCGCGCATCTTCAGTGCTTTCGAAGGTTTTGAGAATTTCCCCGTGCTGCCCGGCATGTTCTACTTCCGAGCTCTTACCGGATTGCGTCCACTGGCAAACCCGGAATTCCGCAAGGCGCTGCAGCGCGTCCTTGATGCATCGGAGGAGGTGGACCGCTACATGACGCATTCAGCCCAGTGGGCCACTCGCATCAAGGCGCTGGGCTATCCGCTGATCAACGGCAGCAGTTCGGGCGCGCCCTACGACGTAATCGCCGACTATTTCCGCGGTGCCACCGGCATGATGAAGGACCTGTTTCGCAACAAGGACAAGCTTCTTGAAACCATTGACGCGATGCGCGGGCACCTGGTGAAGGCTGCCATCGCCAATGCACGGGCCAGCGGCAACCCAATTGTCATGATCCCGATCCATTGGGCGCCCGACGCCTTCATGTCGTCAAAGCAGTTCGAGACTTTCTGGTGGCCCAGCTTTCGCCAGATGATGATCGAACTGATTGATGCCGACCTTATCCCCATGCCCTTGTGGGAATCCGACTGCACAAAGCGCCTGGAGTTCATCAAGGACATTCCGCCGGGCAAATGCATTTATTGGTTTGAGCGTACCGACATCGTCAAGGCGTTCGAGGTACTGGGCGATCGGGTGGCGTTGCGCGGCAACCTGTCTCCCTCAATGATGACCACCGGTACGCCGCAGGATGTGGATGCTGCGGTCAAGCATCTGGTTGACAAGGTTTGGAACAAGGGCGGCAATCTGATCCTGGAGACCGCCTTTGGCATGCCCGATGAGACGCCGATAGAAAATGTGCGCGCCATGTTCGGCGCGGCGCGCAAATACGCGGGCTAAGGAGAACTTTTCCATGCCAGCCAAGCGCGGTATCGATATATTGCAAAGTGTCGCTGAGTTCGCGAGCGTGGGACCTGTGTCGGGCCTGCGGGAACGCATGCGTGCGCAGGCGCTGGCGCTGGTGCGCACGGAAGAGCTGGCGGACGTTGGTTACAGCTACCGAATTCTTGCGATCGATACGCCGGTGGGCGAGACCTTGACACTTGCCGGTGAAGCCCTGCATGCGCCCTGGCTCGTGCCTGCCAGTGGCGAACTCACTGCGCTGGCTTGCGCGGTGTGCAGTATTGGAGCCCGGCTGGAGGCGCGCGTCAGTTCACTGTTCAAGGAAAAACGTGCCTCGCTGGCACTGGCGCTGGACGCCCTGGGCAACGAGATGCTGTTTGCGGTGTCGCGCCGGGTGCAGGACCGGGTGCTGGCCGATGTCAGACGCCAAGATCTCTCCATGTGCGGCGAACTGCGCCCAGGCGACCCCGGGCTAAGTCTCGATGCGCATGCGGCCGTGCTGCGCCTGGCGCAGGCTGAAACCATCAACGTCGGTCTGCGCGGGAATCACACCTTGCTGCCACTTAAATCCATGTCCATCGTCATGGGTGTTGGCATTGAGCTGCCTGCTGCTACCTGGTCGCGCTGCGACCACTGCCCGTCGCGCGCCAGATGCAAATTGGTGGCACGCACTGCCGCTGTCAGATCGCTGTGAATACCGTGTCCAGTCCCGAGCCGACAGTCCCCACGCCGGTCGTGCACCGGCTGCGATTTCCCGAGTTGGAGCGCGAGATTTCGGTGCGCGAGCAGGAGACAATTTTTCAGAGCGCGCGCCGCAACGGCTTGCGCATTGTCGGCGCATGTGGCGGGCGTGGCAGCTGTGGCACCTGTGTCGTGCAGGTCGTCGAAGGCGAGGTCGAGCGGTTGCACGGCCCCGTTTCAGAACTGCCTGATAGCGACGCCGATGTGGACCTGGGAGAAGCAGTAACACCGGGGAAAAAGAAGTGGCAACGCGCTTGCCAGCTTGAGGTTCGCAGCGACTGCACGGTCATGGTGGCGCCGCGCTCGCTGGCACCCATCGTGCGCGCAGACGTCGATACCGAAGGTCTGGGCGAGTTATTGCCACTGGATCCGGCTGTTGTCGCGCACGACCTGCGGCTGCCATGCGCCACCCTGGCAGACACAGTCAGTGACGACGCGCGGGTAGCGCGCGCCCTGGGGTTGGTAGACCTCACGCTCGATCTGAGTGCCGCGCGGCGACTTTCATCGCGCTTGCGCGCCGACGACTGGTCGCTGCGTGCCTACCGGCGCGGCAACGAATTGATTGGCTTTGCCCCAGTGGGAAGTCGCACGCTCGGGCTGGCAGTGGATCTGGGGACAACGAATATTGCAGGTTTTTTAATCGATTTGGACACCGGCCAGCGCCTGGTCAGCCTGGGCCTGGAAAACCCGCAGGTGGCCTGGGGTGCGGACCTGATCAGCCGCATCAACTACGCCATGCAGGGTGCGGCGCAGGCGGAGGAATTGCGCGACGCGGTACTGGCAGCGCTCAATGGTCTGGCGCATGATCTGTGTCGGGCCGTGGGACTCGCACAAGAACTTATTGTTGACGCAGTGATCTGCGGCAACACGGCCATGCAACATGTGCTGCTGGGGCTGGCGGTGCGGCAGTTGGGACGCGCGCCCTTCGTAGCGGCGGTGCGCCCAGCGATGGACCTGAAGGCGCGCGACCTGGGCCTTGATTTTTGTCCCGGCGCCTGGGTACATGTGGGCGCCGGCGTGGGCGGATTCATCGGCGGCGACCACGTCG
>CAIYGK010000440.1 GCA_903925725.1 uncultured beta proteobacterium
CAGCGTGTATTCGGTCAACTCAATGACCCAACTCTGGGGCTTGTCGAACATGCCGCGCATGAGCATCTCGAAACACACTGCAGCGACCAGGAAGACGATACCGACCAGAGCGATGTTGGCAAAGGCGGTCTCGATTTTCCCGAGCCAACGGTCAAAGGGAGCTAGCATGGTGAGACCTCACGACAGGAAGTGATACGGGGGACAAGGCGGCGCGTGGCGCGCGTCGCCAGCGATTTATTGATTAACCCCTAGTTACCAGTCAGGCGGCGAAGTTCGGCCACCCGGTCGGGCATCTTGGTCGCAAGGTTTTCCCACTCTACGTCATAGGCCGCATCGATATATTTTTTGTTCTCAGCGTCGGAGAACCTGATCCGGCTCACTCCGGCCTTCTGTAGTTCCGCCCACTCCACGTTCTCCGCGTCCTTGAAGTGCTTCACCATCTTCGGCTCGAAGGCGACAGTGATTTCGGTCAACTTTGCCTGGACGTCCGGCGGCAGAGCCTTCCACTTCTCCTGGTTCATCAGAATCAGCACGTTGCTGGCTGAGTAGAAGGGCAGGTCGATGACATTCTTGACGATCTTGGTCCAGCCGCGCTCACGCGGGCCGGAGACAGGCCAGCCCATGCCATTGACGGTGCCGCCTTCGAGTGCCGTGTAGGTCTCTGTTTCTGGTACGGTCACCGGTATCGCTCCGAGTCGTTTCATGAATCGGTCGTAGAGCGCCGTGGTGCGCAGTTTGACACCCTTCAGGCCGTCGAGGTTGGCGATCTTGTCCTTGGTCCAAAGGTAAAAGTTGCCGTAATGGACCCGGCCGATATAGTGCATGTTGAGCGCCTCGTGGCGTTTGGCCATGACGTCGTAGAGGCCGCCCGGCTCGCGTTCTTCAGTCGAAGTCTTGCGCAACAGCGAGAAGACGCTGGCCTCGGGAAGTTGGCTCTGATAGAAAGCGGTGGGAACCATGACGATGTCGATAACGCCCTTGCCCACCGCCTCTGCCTGCTGCAGAGCCGGAATGACCTCGGGGCCTCCGATGTACTTGATGCTGAGCTTCCCCTTCAGCGCGCTGTTGACCTGCTCCACCCAGACCGGCGCCTGCGCCATGACCGGGTGGTTTTTAGGCAGGAAACCTATCGCACGAATTGAGATCTCATCAGCGTTGGCCCCAGTAGGCATCAAGAGCGTCACCGAGGCGATGACGAGTGCAAGTGGCGCAAAGAACGGTTTCATGAATGCTCCTATTTATGATGCTAATTACTCTGCTCATTTTCCCGGTGGCGCCACGTTGCTACAGAATTTCTCAACGGGTTTTACGCACCTGTAAATAAGCTTAGCACCAAATAGAATAGGGTGCAATTAGGTGGAAACCCTACGCACAATGCATTGCCGAGATCGAGGCTCAAGAGGATGTTTTCAATGGCCAAGAAATCACCGCTTGGCTCTAGCTACCCTGCGTGAAGTGCCAACGGGTGTCCGTCGCGCCTACCGCAGTGTGGTCTGATTACCTCTGCTCCGAGACCAGGGTTCTAGATAGAGTGGAGTCGAATCCTCTGGCTCGGGGCTCGCCCCTTAGGTAACTCAGTTTCAATGTCTTCAAGGCGAGCCAA
>CAIYGK010000441.1 GCA_903925725.1 uncultured beta proteobacterium
CGCAGACAACTCCGGCCCCGCAACCAGCACAGTGCCGTGGCTGCGCGTGCTGCTGGTGGAGGACAACGCTGACCACCGTCGCCTGACGGCACTGCTGCTCAAACGCCTTGGCGTCGATGTCTCACTGGCCGAGAACGGGCAGCAGGGGCTCGATGCCGTCATCCGTGGCGACGCCGCTCCTGTGATCCTGATGGATTTGCACTTGCCGCTGCTTGACGGCTATGCCGCCTGCACCCGGATACGCGAGTGGGAGCAGTCCCATGGTCAAACCCGGCGCGCCATCATTGCCCTGACAGCGGACGCTTTTGAAGATGACAGAGCACAATGCCTGGCCGCCGGGATGGACGAGGTGCTGACCAAGCCGATCTCGGTGGACAAGCTCAAGCACCTGCTGGAGCGCTGGCGTCCGGTTCTGCCGGCAGTCACTGGCAGCCCGCGCATCAAGGATCTGGATTGCCGCCGGGTCCAGTCCCTGATCAGCGAGATCGTGCCCCTGCTGATCAATCATCAGTTTGACGCCATCACGCGGTTCAGGGAGTTGCAGGAGGCCGTGGCGAAAACCGAACTGGCGAGCGCCATCGCCCGGGCCGGACAGCCCTTGCAGGAATTCCGGTTTGACGCGACGCTGAAACAACTGCGCGACATCGTGATCTCCCAGGGCTGGCAGGAAGCAGACGAGAAAAATTGAAGAAAGGATCGCACATGACTGACAAAAGCAAAAGAGCACGCATTCTGGTCATCGACGATGCGCCGACCAACCTGCACGTGCTCACCGCAGCACTGTCAGCCGAGTTCCAGGTGCAGATTGCCACTTCGGGCGCCATCGCACTGGAACTGACGACAAAGCATCCGCCCGACTTGATTCTGCTTGACGTCATGATGCCCGAGATGAACGGCTTTGAGGTGTGCAAGCTGCTCAAGGCGGCCCCGGCCCTGACGAACATCCCGGTGATCTTCATCACTGCCATGTCCGACTCCGAGTCGCAAGTCGCTGGCCTGGCGCTGGGCGCTGCCGATTACGTCAGCAAGCCGTTCAAGGTCGAGATTGTCAAACTGCGCATTCGCAACCTGCTCGAGCGCTAACACCTGCGCGAACTGATTGAAGACAAGCAGGCCGAACTGGAACGAATCGCCAAGTACGACCCGCTGACCGGACTGCCCAATCGCGCCCTGCTGGCCGATCGCATGAGCTTGGCCCTGCTGCAGACGCAGCGCCGTGGCCAGAAGCTGGCGGTTGCCTTTGTGGATCTGGATGGCTTCAAGGCCGTCAATGACTCGTACGGTCATGATGCGGGAGACCATTTGCTGATCACGCTGGCCAGGCGCATGAAGCAGGCGCTGCGCGATGGCGACACGCTGGCGCGACTGGGTGGAGATGAGTTTGTCGCGGTACTGGTGGATCTGGCCGATGTGGACGCCAGCGCGCCCATGCTGAACCGGCTGCTGGCCGCAGTCGCTGAGCCAGTGCACTTTGGTCAAGCCCTGCTGCAGGTCTCGGCCAGTCTGGGCATCACTTTTTACCCACAGGCGCAGGAGATCGATGCCGAGCAGTTGATTCGACAGGCCGATCAGGCCATGTACCAGGCCAAGCTGGCGGGCAAGAACCGCTTTTGCGTCTTTGATGCCGACCAGGACCGAAGCGTGCATGCGCACCATGAAAGCATGCAGCGCATGGAACGCGCCTTGAGCCAGGGCGAATTTGTGCTTGAATACCAACCCAAGGTGAATCTGCGCAGCGGCGAGGTCAAGGGTGTGGAAGCCCTGATCCGCTGGATTCATCCCGAACGGGGCATACTGCCGCCGGCCGATTTTGTACCCATGATCGAAGACCATGCGCTGGCCATCGAACTGGGCCAGTGGGTCATTGAAAGCGCACTGCAACAGATCGGGCATTGGCAGCGAGCGGGGCTCACCATGCAGATCAGTGTCAACATCAGCACGCACCATTTGCAGCAGAGCGATTTTGTGGAGCGCCTGCGCCAGACGCTGGAGGCTCACCCCGGCTTGCCGCAGCACTGCCTGGAACTTGAATTGCTCGAGTCTGGCACCGTTGCCGACCTGGCGCGCGTTTCGGGTGTGGTCAAGGCTTGCCAGCAAATGGGGGTCAGGTGTGCTCTGGATGACTTTGGTGCGGGCAGCGCATCACTGATCTACCTCAAGCGGCTACAGGTGTCCCAGCTCAAGATTGACCAGAGTTTTGTCAGCCAGATGCTGGGCAACCCCGATGACCTGGCGATCCTCGAAAGCATCGTCGGACTGGCCAAAGCCTTTGACATTGAGGTGCTGGCCGAGGGAGTCGAAACCGTCGCGCACGGCGTCAAGCTGCTGCAACTGGCCCACG
>CAIYGK010000442.1 GCA_903925725.1 uncultured beta proteobacterium
AGGCCTTTGTACTGTCTAATGGTCGGTGTGAAAGGATTCGAACCTTCGACCCCTTGCACCCCATGCAAGTGCGCTACCAGGCTGCGCCACACACCGATGGCGAATTATAGATGCTAGACGCTCGGTCGGTCAGTGCGCGAGTGACAGCAGGCTGCGAATCTCGAACAGTTCGCGTCGCAGGTCCAGCCACCGGTCTGTAACGCTACCGCTCACCGTGCTCGCGGCATTCTCTTCGGCGTGTTCTGACTCAAAATCCGTAGTTTCAATGACCTCAACCCCATCGAGCAGCACTTCACCGTTGCGCCTCCGCTCGCGCTCCAACTGCAGAATTTCCTGCATCTTGTTGCGCGCACCGCTAATCGTAAAGCCCTGGTCGTACAGCAAGTCGCGAATGCGCCGGATCATCAACACTTCGTGGTGCTGATAGTAGCGGCGGTTGCCGCGCCGCTTCATGGGCCGCAGTTGTGTGAATTCTTGCTCCCAATAACGTAGCACATGCGGCTTGACGCCGCACAGTTCACCGACCTCACCGATCGTGAAATAGCGTTTAGCAGGAATAGCGGGAAGAGCTTTCTCCATTTAAATCAATGCGCCAGGAGAGAAAGCTTCGAGATTACTCTAGGTCAGCCCGGAATGTAAAGCGGGAGTTGCACCCTTCACACGAAATAAAAAAATATAGTTGCAAGTAGTTCAGGCCTTGCGCGTGAGGTCCTGAATCTGTTCCTTGAGTTTGTGGCTGGCGTGAAAGGTCACGACGCGACGTGCCTGGATCGGAATGGCTTCGCCGGTTCGCGGATTGCGTCCCGGTCGCGGCGCCTTGGTCCGGATCTGAAAATTACCGAAGCCTGATATTTTCACGTCGTTACCATCGACCAGGCTTTCTGATATCAAGTCAAAAAAAGCGTCGATCATGTCCTTCGATTCGCGCTTGTTCAGGCCGATTTGTTCGAATAGGAGTTCCGCCAATTGCGCCTTCGTGAGCGCCGGGGTCTCCAGAGAGTCAACCGAAATATCCATGCATGCCTCGTTTTGTCTTTGGGTAGATCGTAACGGTTCAGGCGCGCTGACGTGCGCCCAGCGATTCCTTGAGTGAAGTCAGAATCGCTTGCACGGCGACTTCAATCTGCTCGTCCGTCAGGGTAGCCTCTTCGCTGTTGAGCGTCAGGCGCACCGCCATGCTCTTTTCCGAAGTTCCCGGCGAAGCAGCTACATCCTGGCTCGCTTTGGGACGATAGATGTCGAACAAAGCCGCGTCGCGCAGCAGACCGGACGTCGGCGCTGCCCAGATCGCGCCCAGCAACGCGTCATGGCTCGCCGACTCCGGCACAAGCACCGCGATGTCTCGTTCAACCGCATGGAACTTGCTCACGGACTTGAAAGCCGGCACATCGCGCTGAAGGACAGAGTCGAGTTCCAACTCAAACATGACGGGCGCTTGCGCCAGGTCGTAGGCTTGGCGCCATTTCGGATGGAGTTCACCGACAAAACCGATAGACACACCATTGAGCACAACGCTCGCGCATCGTCCCGGGTGCATAGCTGGATGGGCAGCCGGCGCGAATACGGGCTTGCGCGGCGCCAGCAAGGCCTCGACGTCGCCCTTGACGTCAAAGAAGTCCACACTCTGCTCTTTGCGCCCCCACTGCGGCGCGTCGGAATTACCGCAAACCATGCCCGCCACCCGCAGGGGCTGATGAAATCCCTCAACCGTCGCATCGGTGTTGCGGACGTTCGCGTCGCGCAGGAAGACACGTCCCACTTCAAACACCCGAACCCGCTGCGCCTTGCGATCAAGATTGAATTTCATGACCTGCAGCAACGAGCCGAGCAATGATGTGCGCATGACGCTCATCTGGCTGGCAATCGGGTTGAGCAGTTTAATGGGGTTCGGATTGGCGCAAAGCTCGTTCTCCCAGCGCTCTTCAACAAAACTGAAGTTGATAGTCTCCTGATAACCCATTGCAGCAAGCGAACGCCGCACGGCAAAAGGACTGCGCTCGGCCTCGGGGCGGACCTTGGCAGTGATAGGAGCCAGCGGCGGCGTCGGCGGCAACTGGTTATAGCCGACCATGCGGATGACTTCCTCGATCAGATCTTCTTCAATCTGCAGATCAAAGCGGTACAGCGGAGGTGTGACGGTAATCGTATCGTCGCCTTGAGTCAGAGGCAGCTGCAATCGCGAGAGCGCGTCGGCACATTGCGCCAGCGTCAAGGGCATCCCGACGACCTTGCTGGCGCGTGCAACACGCAGGGTCACGTTGGCAGGAGCAGGCATGTTCACCTGCAAGTCATCGATCGGCCCGCAAGCCGTGCTGCTGGTGCCACAGATGGCAATGATCAACTGCGTGATGCGCTCAATGTGCTGCACCGTCAGGCTCGGATCGACACCGCGTTCAAAGCGGTGGCCGGCATCGGTAGAAAAGTTGAAGCGGCGCGAGCGCCCGGCAATCGCTTTGGGCCACCAGAAGGCAGCTTCAAGGTAGATGTGTTGAGTGTCGTCAGACACGGCAGTGGCGTCGCCCCCCATGATGCCGGCCAGGGATTCAACCTGATGATCGTCGGCAATCACGCCGACCTTTTCATCCACCGCAACGGTGCTTCCATTGAGCAGCTTTAACTGCTCGCCCGCTTTGCCCCAGCGTACATCGAGTGAACCATGAATCTTGTCGAGGTCAAAAACGTGCGATGGGCGGCCAAACTCAAACATCACATAGTTGGAGATGTCCACCAGCGCCGTCACACTGCGTTGACCGCAACGGGCCAGCCGGTCCACCATCCACCTCGGAGTGCTGGCTTTTGTGTCGACGTTTCGAATCACTCGACCGGAAAACCTGCCACACAAATCAGGGGCGCTTACCTTCACCGGCAACTTGTCAGCGCTGCCAATCTCGGTCGCCGCAAACACCTGTTGCTTCAGGGGTGAGCCGGTCAGTGCAGCCACCTCGCGCGCAACGCCAAAGACACTGAGACAATGGGCCAGATTGGGCGTTAGCTTGAGCGTGAACAACGTGTCATCCAGCGCGAGATGCTGACGGATGTCCTGCCCCAAAGGCGCATCGGCATCAAGTTCAAGAAGTCCCGAATGATCGGTGGAGAGTTTCAACTCACGCGCGGAACACAGCATGCCCTGGCTCTCGACGCCGCGCAGCTTGCCCACCTTGATCAGAAAGGGTTGACCGTCGTCACCAGTAGGCAACTCAGCGCCCACCAGCGCAACCGGCACCCTGATGCCGACCCGTGCATTGGGCGCGCCGCACACGATGTTGAGCAAGTCGCCCTGCCCGACGTCAACCTTGCACACACGCAGGCGATCGGCGTTCGGATGCTGGACCGCCTCCTTGATCTCACCGACGACTACTTTGCTAAACGGTGGCGCGACAGGCTTGAGTTCTTCAACTTCAAGTCCAGCCATCGTAAGAGTGTCACCCAGTTGCTCTGTAGTGATCGGTGGGTTGCAGAATTCGCGCAACCAGGATTCAGGAAATTGCATGGTAATTCAAATATTTCTTGTCATTGGAACTGGGACAAAAAGCGAATGTCGCCGTCAAAGAAAAGACGCAAATCGTTGACGCCATAGCGCAACATCGTGAGCCGGTCTGGTCCCATACCAAATGCGAAACCGATGTACTTCTCCAGGTCCAGACCCATATTGCGCACCACATTCGGATGCACCTGGCCTGAACCTGCCACCTCCAGCCAGCGCCCTGCCAGCGGGCCGCTCTGGAACTGGATGTCGATTTCAGCGCTGGGCTCGGTAAACGGGAAAAAACTCGGACGAAAGCGCAGCACCAGATCATCGGACTCAAAGAAGGTCCGACAAAAATCAGTGAAGACGTATTTCAGGTCTTTGAAACTGACGTTCTCTCCAACCCACAGACCTTCACACTGGTGAAACATCGGCGAATGGGTGGCATCGCTGTCAACGCGGTAGGTGCGACCCGGCGCAATGACGCGAATCTCAGGCATGGACCCCGAGGCGATGGCGGCCTTGTGCTTCTTGACATGCTGCACGGCGTAGCGGATCTGCATCGGGCTCGTATGGGTGCGCAGCAGATTGGGTGCTGTGGTTGAACCACCTTCGACATAAAAAGTGTCATGCATGGAACGCGCCGGATGATCTTCGGGCGTGTTCAGGGCGGTGAAATTGAACCAGTCGGTTTCGATCTCCGGACCCTGAGCGAC
>CAIYGK010000443.1 GCA_903925725.1 uncultured beta proteobacterium
AAACATCGCCAGCAGCCCCGGAAACCGTTTCTTTTGCGCGAGCGCCGAAGCCAGCGGCGCACCCTCGCGCACCAGCACCAGGGCATCCAGCGCGTCGGTGCGCAGGGCGCGGTTCGAGAGTGTGTCCGCCGCAGCTTGCAGCGCCTTCAGAATCGGTACGCCAGCGGCCGCCAGCATCGCCAAGGTGCTGGCAAACCTTGCCGTGTTGTAGCTGCGTGCAAGTTTCCCCAGAATCGGCACATTCAACCAGGCGGCATCAAACTTTTCCCGAAAAACTGCGTTGGCCAAAGCCAGCCGCCCACCCAACACCGCCAGCACCAAGGCAATCAGGAGCAACCAGCCATAGCTGCGAAAAACGTTGCTGATGCCAATCATGATGACCGTCAGGATCGGCAACGCACGCTTGCTGCTGGCAAAGACGTGCGCCACCTGCGGCACCACATAGGCCACCAGAAACAACACGATCACCATGGCGACCACCGTCACAATGGCCGGATAAAGCGCTGCACCGATCAGCTTGGACTTGAGCGCCTGCTGTTCTTCCAGGTCATCAGCGAGCCGTTCCAACACCAGGCCCAGGTTGCCGCTTTGCTCGCCAGCGCCAATGACGGCCACAAAGATATCAGAAAACTCCTGCGGATGTTGCGCCAGCGCACGGGCGAAGGTCGAACCACCGTTGACTTCGGCGCGCAAAGTCGCCACCAGCTGGTGTTCGTTTTCCCGCTCGGCTTCGTCCGCCAAAGAGCTCAGGGCGCGCTCCAGTGGCAGCCCGGATGACACCAGGCCGGCCAGCTGGCGCGTCCAGATGCCCAGACCCGTGGCGTTGAAGACACGGCGCTGGCGCCGTCTGCCGCCCTGTTGCTGGGCGCCACCTGCGCCTGGCAAAGACGACGCATCGGCACCGACCGCCTCCAGCTTGATCGGCACCAGCGCCTGGGCACGCAGCATACCGCGCGCCGCCTTGGCAGAGTCGGCATCGATCACGCCTTTGCGACTCTGCCCCTCAGCAGTCAGGGCTTCAAATGAATAGACCGGCATACGCCCTACCCCTGGTCATTGCGGGCCTGATCCGCAATCCATGGATCCCGGATCAGGTCCGGGATGACATCTGCATAGTTTCAACATGGCGCTGACTGTCATTCAACTAATCTCTAGTCACACGCACAAGCTCTTCGCGCGAAGTCAGCCCCAGCTGAACCAGACGCTCCCCGTCGTCGCGCATCAATACCATGCCCGCTGCCAGGGCCGCGGCACGTATGTCAGCCTCCGAGGCGCGACTGTGAATCTGGGCCCGGATCGAGTCATCAGTGACCAGCAGCTCAAATACGCCGGAGCGCCCAAGGTATCCGGTGTGCCCGCAGCTTGGACAACCCGCACCCCGGCAACTGGTACAGAGTTTGCGCACCAGACGCTGCGCCAGAACACCGAGCAATGAGGAACTCAGCAGGAACGGCTCAACCCCCATATCGGTCAGCCGTGTAACGGCACTGGCTGCGTCATTGGTGTGGATGGTCGCCAGAACCAGATGCCCGGTCAGAGACGCCTGAATCGCGATCTGCGCGGTCTCGAAATCTCGGATCTCGCCGATGATGATGATGTCCGGATCCTGCCTGAGAATGGCACGCAGCGCCTTGGCGAAAGTGAGCTCGATCTTGGCGTTGACCTGGGTCTGCCCGACACCGGGAAACTCGTACTCAATCGGGTCTTCCACCGTCATGATGTTGCTGTGCCCGGCATCAAGCCGACCCATGGCGGCGTACAGCGTGGTGGTCTTGCCGGAGCCGGTTGGACCCGTGACCAGAACAATACCGTGCGGTTGCGTCACCAGATGTTCAAAGCGTTTGAGTACATCGCCCTGCATACCAAGTGCTTCAAGGCTGAGGCGCCCTTCGGACTTGTCCAGCAGACGCAGCACGGCGCGCTCACCGTGGGCACTCGGCAGTGTGCTGACGCGAACGTCCACGGCGCGGGTGCCAATGCGCAACGAGATGCGGCCATCCTGCGGCAGGCGGCGCTCGGCGATATCCAGATCGGCCATGATCTTCAGGCGTGAGATCAATGCTGCATGCAAAGCACGATTCGGCTGCACAACCTCACGCAGGCTGCCGTCCACGCGGAAACGCACACTGGAATGGCGCTCGTAGGGCTCGATGTGGATGTCGCTGGCACCGTCGCGTGCGGCCTGCGTCAGCAGCGCGTTGAGCATGCGGATGATGGGCGCGTCGTCCGAAGTTTCCAGCAAATCTTCGATGGCAGGCAATTCCTGCATCATCCTGGAGAGATCAGCATCGCTCTCGACCTCACTGACCACCGCCGCTGCACTGGACTCGCCCTGCGCGTAGGCAGCGCTGATGCGCTGAATCAACGCTGGCGCCGCCAAGGTTTCAATATTCTGCACCGGGTACTTGCGCATGACCTCGCTCAAACCGCTCGCGCCGGACTCGGCATGCAGGCACAGGGTCAGCTGGTCGGACTCATCCTGCACCAGCAATAACTGATGGGTTCGGGCAAACGCGTAGGGCAGCGGGTAGCGCATGGCAAGTTGATCGCGGCTCAGGGTTGTGCTTTGGGTGTGGCGACGGGTGCCGGCCGAGCCGAAGGAAGCGCCGGCAAGACAGGCGTTTCATTGATCGGCGCCAAACTGCTGGGTGTCGGTTGCGACGCCTGCATGCCCGATCGCATCAGTTCGTAACGGTCCATGGACAAGCGGTCACTGGTCTGCGCATCGCGCACCACCACCGGGCGCAGGAACACCATCAAATTGGTCTTGTTGCGACTGCGCGAATCAGTCTTGAACAGGTTGCCAAAAATGGGCACATCGCCCAGACCCGGTACCTTGTCCTGATTACCGGAATACTGGTCCTGCAGCAGACCACCGATCACCACGATGCCGCCGTCGTCGACCAGCACAGTGGATTCGATCGTGCGTTTGGAAGTGGTAGGCCCATTCGCAGCGGTCTCGGTACCGGCCTTGACCGCCGAAGTCTCCTGATAGATCACGAGCTTGACGGTACCGTTCTCATTGATTTGCGGCTTCACCTTGAGGGTCAGACCGACGTCCTTGCGCTCTACTGTGGTAAACGGGTTGACAGTGTTGCCGCTGGTGTTGTTGCTGGTGTAGGAGCCGGTGACAAAGGGCACGTTTTCACCGATCACGATCTTCGCTTCTTCGTTGTCCAGGGTCAGCAGATTGGGCGTGGACAGCACATTGCCGCTGCCGCTTGATTCCATAAAGTTGGCCAAAAATCCAAGTACGTAAACCCCATTGACTTGTTGCGCCGCGCCAAAATTCAAACCCGTCCCGGGTGTCACCGTACCAGCACCTGTGGCCAGATTGATGATGTTCTTGCCGGCGGCGCCAAAATTGGTCCCCAGCAGACCAATGACGCCGTCGCCGTTCTTCCCCAAAGGACCTTGCCACTGGATACCGAATTCCGCCGCCCGGGTCGAGTTCACCTCCACAATCAGACTCTCCACCAGCACCTGGGCGCGGCGCCCATCGAGCCTGTCAATGACAGCGCGCAGTTGCCGGTATTGCGGCTCTGGCGCCGTGATGATGAGCGAATTGGTGGCGGTGTCGGCCTGGATTTGTCCGCCCGTCGTCGATACCGTGGCCGCGGGTGCGGTGGCGCCGCCAGCCGCTGGCGCAGCCGCCGCCGCAGGCGTTTGACCGGTCATGGCGGCACGCAAGGTGACAGCCAGCTTGGTCGCATCGGCATTTTTCAGATACACCACATAGATGTTGCCAGCCGCACCATTGCCGCTGCTGGCGACCGGCTGATCCAGTTTTTCCACCAGCGACTTCACCAGCGCAACGCGGGCCGGATTGGCGGCCCGCAGAATCAGCGTATTGGAGCGCGGCTCGGCGATCAGCGTGGTCTTGAACGAGGTATCACCCCCCACGGTTGCCGTACCGGATGACTCGATCAAACGCAACACCAGAGGCGCCAGATCCACTGCGATCGCATGCTTGAGCGTCAACACCTCGACGCTGGTAGCGTTGGCCACGTCCATGGCAGCGATGATGCGTGCCAGGCGCCGAAGATTGTCCGAATAGTCGGTGATGACCAGTGAGTTGTTGCCAGGGTTGGCATTGATGGTGTTGTTCGGGCTGATCAGCGGGCGCAGTACCGTCACCAGATTGTTGGCCGACTCAAAGTTGAGGCGGAAAATCTGCGTGCTGATCTGGTTGCCAGTGGCCACGTCGCCACTGCTGGCAGCGTTGTCATTGACCGTGACTCCCGCGCTTTGCAGCTTGGCGTCGGCCTCCGGCACCACTTTGTACAGACCGGCCGACTCCACCATGGTGAAGCCCTGCAAGCGCAACGCCGCCAGAAACTGGTTCATGGCCGCACCGCGGCTGACCGGCTTGTCCGTCACCAGCGTCAAGGTGCCCTTGACGCGCGGGTCCACCACCACATTGAAGCCCGTGATGCTGGCCATGGTACGCGCCACAGCGTCAATCTCGGCGTTGCTGAAGTTCAGCGTAACGGGTTCGGCCGACCTGGCTGCCGTCGTCATCAGCATGACACTGATGGCAAACGAAAAAACGATGCTGGAGGGACGCCGGAAATTGGTAAATTTCATACAGATTCAACCCACTTTGATGATGGCACGGGCACCGTCACGGCGTCCAATAATGTTCAGAAGATTGGACAATGCCTCAAGGCGCTCCGGCGCGGCACTGGCAAAGCCCTCAAACCTGAGCTTTGAGCCGACCCACTGACCACTGCCGGACAATTGTAGACTGCCCTCCAGCGTCTCGAGCGCAATGCTGGGGGTTGCGCCCCCGAGCAGCGAGATGCGATAACTTCCCATCGGTTTGAGCGTTGACAGGCGGGAGGACATTTGCGCTGCATCGAGCTGCACACGCCCGCCCAGCAACAGGTGACCGGCGGCCCACTGTAGCGTCAGCGCCTGCGTCATGAGCGTCAACTGGCCATCTGCCTGCACCGTGTTCCAGGGCGTTCCCAATCCGGTCAGCCACTGCGCCGGCCACTGTGACAGACTGTCGGCCAGCGCCAGTTCGGCACCAGTCCAGCGCGGCTGCACCGTCAGCCGCCAGGCCTGCTGCATGCAGCAGTCAGCCTGAATTTCAGCTTTCAAACCGCTCCAGTGAGGCCTGAGAATCCAGACCAACCTTCCGGGCAGGACGCTGGCGTCACTGCTGCCGGCGCCTCCCGCGAGCCCCAGACGGGCCGAGCCATTCCAGACCGTCCCCTGGGGGTCGTCAAAAACGACGCGTTCGTCAAACCCTGTTTGCAGTGCCTGGGTCAGCCAGCGCGCAGGCGCGAAAACCAGTATCGCCAGTACCAGGCCGACCAAAGCACCGGCGCTTGCCCACGGCCAGGGAGGTGTTGATTGCCGCGTCACTTGAGGTTCAGCGTCACCGAGCCATCCCAACTGCCGTTGGGGCCGCGCAGCAACCGCGCCTCACTTGGGACGGCACGCACATTGAGTCGTACCTGCAACAGCCATTGGGCCAAGGCATCGGCCGAAGCACTCTTGAACGTCACGGTTGCACGCTCGCCCGCGATCTGCAACTGCGCCGCGGCACCAAACTGCTTGACCGAAGCGTCGAGCAAGCGCCGCGCGTCATCGGGAGCAATCCGGGGCTGCGCTTGCAAGGCTTTGGCTTGTGCCTGAAGACCTTGCATCTGCTGCAGCTGCGCATCAAGCAACAAACCCTGGTTGGCCGCCGAACGCAATGTTGCGAGTGCCGGCGACACCGCCAGCCACCAGACGATGGCGAACAACACAAGCAGCGCAGCGCTCAGAAGCCAACGGCGCTCCCGAGCGGCCAAAGCCTGCCAGCGTGCAATCAGGGGTGAAAGGAAGTTCATGGTGCGGTGACCTGTTTGATGAGCAGGCTGTCGCCCTCCAGGCTGACCATATAGGACTGAGGTTTGAGCTTGAATGCAATCGCCGAAACTTCATCCGGCTTGAGCCTGAGCCCTTTGAGCCTGAGCTCGCCAGCAGCAAACTCCAGCCCCGTCGGCTGGGCGCCGGGCGGCGCCACCATGCCAAAAGCGGCCAGCATCACTTCCATATCGCGCGCCGTAGCCGTGCCACTGGCCTGCTGGAGCAAAGCCACTTCCTTGTTCATCTGGACCATGGCATCGACCACCACACGCACCTGGGGAAAAGTGCTCGTCAGCACTTCAGCAATGGCAGCACGCTGCGCCGTGATACGGGATTGTTCGCGCCAGGCCCAGGCGTTGAGCCCGATCAGATTGACCAGCAGCAGCGCGAGCAAGGAAAAGCGCGCCGCACGCCAGCGCGGTGCGCGCAACAAACTGACCGTTAAGTCCGAGAGACGCTTTCTGGTTCTGGCACCACTCGAATTGGCCAGATCAAACTGCGCCAGATCCCAGGCTGACTGTGTCGCCTGCAAGCGCCGCTGTGCGACAGGCTGCAAGCTTGCAGGCCGTTTGAAAAGCTGCTCGGCCAGTTCGGCAACGGCCGGTTCAGCCACCAGAGGCCGCGCCTCTGGCCAGTTCAATAGTGCCACTGATGCCTTCGACAAAGGCCACAGGGCAACCGTACCACCACTGCCTAACAACAGTTGCCCATGCTCCGGCTCGCCAGTGACGTAGAGGGCGTCACTCAGCGTATCGGGGGCAAACTCCGGAACGATCCGGCTGACCGGTCGTCCCGATTGCTCCAGCGCCTGCAACGCCGAACGCAGCCAGACCTTGTCACAAGCGGCAACCCAGACCGGCGTGTCTTCGCTGGCCTGAGGCTCCAGCGCAAAGTGAAGTTGCACCGTCTCATCAAGCAACTGGTCTTCCAGTAGTCCTTCCAGCACGGCACGCAGGCGCGAAGGTCCACCTTCCTGGAACATGCGTCGCCCCAGACTGCCGCGCGGCAACTGGACACGATGCCAGGAGAGCTTGTCGGCAGCCACCAGCGCCACCACCTCCACGTTGTTGTTGACCAGCGGCAGCAGTGACAACGGTACGCGCGATTGCTCCCCCACTACCCGGCCGTCAGGACTAAGCAGATAGTCGTACAGGGCAGCCGCGTCAGCCGACTCGGAAGGAAGGGTGATGATGAGAATGGTCATGCGCAGGTCCTGAAACTCATTGTAAGGGTGCCCCGGGTGCCAGCACACCGCGTTTGCGTCCCAGCGTCTTCACGTCCATGCCGTCACGCTGCACCACCGATTGCTCCTGTACGAGCGTCTGCTCCACCTGCAAAATACCACGCACTTCAAAGAAGCGGGTCGCAATACTGTGCTCCGACTCAGTGAAGCGCGCCCCGGCATTGCCCGCTATCTTGACGGCGTCGCTCAGTGTCATCAGATGGGACAGTTCTCTCGCGCGCACAAAGCGGCTCGCATCTGCCATCTCGAAGGCATCGATACAGGCATAAACCACCTCGGGCGCTGCCGTATTGAGATTGACCGGCGTGCGCACCGGCAGCAGAGTGACGAAAGGGCGCAAGCTGGCCAGCGTCCGGGGCGACAGCCCGACCCAGGTCAGCTGATCAAGTTCCTGAGGCGCCAGAGGCAAGGCCATGTTGGAACGACCCTCGGCACTGACGTCCTGCAGCAGGCGCAGGTTCTCGGTCATCGCGGCGAGTTCGCTGACGGGCAGGTTCAGCATTTCAAAAAGTCGCGTGAAGGCGAGCCGGCTGGGCTCATCCACCTTGCCCGCCTGTACCAGATTGGTGACATTCAGCCGCGACTGCAAATCAATAATCTGACCCGACAGGAAGGCATCCTGGGCTTCATCGGCGGCCAGCGCATCACTGCGGTCAGCCGCGAGAAACGTGGACAACCTCGCCTGCGCAAGTGGTACCGCCCAGGGCTCGGCCAGATGATCAGCGCCACCCTTGCGAGCGTCTTCGCGCAGGATCAGGCGCGCCCAGTCGAGAGCGCCCGTGAGGACCCAGCCCGACTGCACGCGACCGCGCTCGGCCGCTTCAACCTCCACCGCGCGCCATTGCTGCCACAGCGCGCTGGCAGCCAGTGTGGCCACCAGCACCACGGTCAGCATGGCGGTCAGGATGGCCGCGCCGCGCTGGCTGCGTTGCCTCATTTGCCCCCCCCTACCGTGGGACGCAACCAGTCGCGCGTGTTGCTGCCAGTCAGCGCCTGGCCCGGCGCCAGGGTCAGTACCAAACGGATCGCGTCAGGCGTCGGCGCCTCGACTGCGGGCTTGGCGTCAACTGCGGTTCCGGCACTTGACAGGGGATTGCTCCAGGCGTCGCCACGGTAGTAAAAGATCTGCCATTGATCAAGCCCTGCGATGCGCACCTCGCGCTGGCGATCGTCTTCCGTGGGACTCTGCGCCCACTGCGCAGCCTTTTGCCACGCCAGTTGCAACTCGCCACGCGTTTGCAGGGGCGGTGACTGCCAACGCAGCCACTGGCCTTGCCCCTCGACATTGCGCCGCGACCAGGCCACCACGTTCAGGCCGGCGCCCGGATCGGTATTGCTGCGGCGCAAAATGCGCAGGGCACGGCCATCCCAGTCCAGACTCGGCGTGTTGGGCTGCAATGCCAGCGCATCAAGATCAGCGCCCCACTGTGCCAACCCCGCCTGCAAGGCATAGACCTCGTCGGAATACTGACGCATCTGAGCCTGAGAGCGTGTCATCCCGTCCAGGCCACGCCAGCTCAGAGCCGCCATCAACGCCAACAAGCCAATGGCCACCAGCAGCTCAATCAGCGTAAAACCATGCGCTTGGCGCGTCGCTGTCCGGTAGCCGTGCATCAGTAACGCCCTACCACCGTGGATAAGCGCACCACGGGCGCCTCCTGTTTGCTGACCTGTGCATCAACACGCAGAAAGTTGGGGTTAGGCGTCGGTCGCACTGCCAGCAACACGGTAAAGGCGGTGCCGGCCTGCTCACACAAGATGCTGCTGTCGCCCACACCAGGCATCTGTTTGGCCAGGCGCACTTTGATCAATTCATTTTCGGCACAGGTCTGGGCCAGCAAGAGGTCCGACTGGCGCTCGGCGTTGCGCGTCAGGGCGGCACTGGCTTGCAGTCCGGCAGTCAGTGCGATGGCCACGATGCCAAGCGCGACCAGCACCTCTATCAGCGTAAAGCCACGCTGCGCGCGAACAACTTTCATGGCCGTGCCGCCTGCAGCGAAAAAGGCCGCACACCGTCGGTGCTCAAGCGCACACTTTTGCCCGGCGAACGACGGGAGATCAGGGATAACTCCTGCGGGCCAATGATGGGCTCAGGACCCAGCGTCAACAGGACGGCGCCGTCAACACCCTCGACCCGCGTGTCGGCGTCCAGCCACTGCCGGGGCAACTCCGACCCACTCAGGCCATCAAATTGAAAACCGTCTTCGCTGGGGTGCCAGCGCACCGGCACACCGGTGACCCGCGAACGCGCACGCGCCGACTCCAGCAAGGCGCTCAATCGCTCGGCCTCGCGCTCAAGTTGGACCAGAGAGGAATCCCGCATGGCAAGACTGACACCGACCGAGACCATGGCCACGATGGCCACCACAACCAGCAACTCAAGCAAAGTGAAGCCGGCGAGCGAGCGCTCAGGGTTGCCAGCTGCCGATGTCCGCATTCTTGCCCTCGCCACCCGGTTGACCGTCGGCGCCCAGGGACATCACATCGACTTCGCCTTTGACACCGGGATTGAGGTAGACATACGGCTTGCCCCAGGGGTCATTGGGCAACACGTCAAGGTAGGATTTCCAGTTCGGCGGTATCGGCGCTGCCGCCGGCTTGGTCAGCAGTGCCGCCAGTCCCTGCTCGGCAGTCGGGTAGCGCTGGTTATCGAGCTTGTAGAGCTTGAGGGCTTGCATCAGGTTGTTGACATCTGCCTTGGCGGCCGTGACGCGGGCGTCGTCAGCCCGATCCAGCACATTGGGCACAATCAGGGCTGCCAGCACGCCTATGATCAGCAGCACGACCATCAACTCGATCAGCGTAAAACCGTCCTGAAGTCGGCGACGCAATGTTGCAGGATTGAATTTCATGGGCGGGTATCACTTTAAAATCTTCGGCGCTTCAATGATAATCGTTCTATGAAGACTCAATCCCTGCGCCTCTGGTGGCTGCGCATTGCCACGTTCTTGCTGGCGGCCCTGGCAGCGGCCAGCGCCGCCTACTGGGTGCTGAAGTGGAGTGCACCCGCGTCTGCCAACCGCACATCGTCCGCCGCGCTGAACTTCTCCCGGACCGCCCAAACTGACCCGCAGGTGGTGGCGCGACTGCTCGGCGGTGGTCAAAAAGCCGTGGTGGGTCTGGTGGAGAGTGCTGCCAGCCGCTTCAAGCTGATAGGCGTCGTGGCCAATCGCGCACACGGCGGCTACGCCCTGATATCTGTCGACGGCAAGCCGGCCCGGCCTTACCAGGTGGGCGCCGCCGTCAACGAGACAACAGTGTTGAAATCCGTGGCTGCCCGCAGTGCGGCGCTTGCCGCCAACGCCGACGGCCCGGTCTCTCTCACGCTGGAATTGCCTGTGCTGACCAGCGCGCCGAGCGCCACCCCAGCCATCGCGCCAGCGGTCGCTGCGGCGGCTCCGACCCCTGAGGTTGTCGCTCCACCAGCACCGACGACACCCAGGCAACCTCGCTCCAGGGCCACCAGGTCGAATTCCGAGTAAGGAGTGCGTCAGACCTGCGCAGTTTTGAGTGCTGCGCGCATCGCGTTGACCACGGCCGAGTAGTCGGGCTTGCCAAAAATGGCGCTGCCCGCCACAAAGGTGTCGGCACCGGCATCCGCCACGCGGCGTATGTTGTCGGCCTTGATGCCGCCGTCGACTTCGAGCCGGATGTCCTTGCCGCTGGCTGAGATGCTTCGGCGCACGTCCTCGATCTTGCGCAGCGCAGAGTCGATAAAGCTCTGACCGCCAAATCCCGGATTCACACTCATGATGACGACCAGGTCGATGTCATCAATCACCCAGTCCAGCACGTCCAGCGGTTCGGCCGGATTGAACGCCAGCCCGGCCTTGCAGCCCTTGCCCTTGATTACCTGAATGCTGCGGTGCACGTGGCCGGATGCGTCCGGATGAAAACTGATCAGATCGGCGCCGGCCTCGGCAAAGGCGCTGGCCAGCGCATCGACCGGCTGCACCATCAGGTGCACGTCAATCGGCACGGCCAAACCGGTGGCCGTTTTGGCGTGCGGTTTGAGCGCGCTGCAGATCATCGGCCCAAAGGTCAGATTTGGGACGTAGTGGTTATCCATCACGTCAAAGTGAATCCAGTCGCAACCGGCGGCAATGACGTTTTTTACTTCT
This sequence comes from uncultured beta proteobacterium, assembly GCA_903925725.1. Lineage (GTDB taxonomy): Bacteria > Pseudomonadota > Gammaproteobacteria > Burkholderiales > Burkholderiaceae_C > Rhodoferax. The sequence continues at coordinate 11,227 of CAIYGK010000443.1, forward strand.
TCACCCAAGCGGGCAAAGTCGGCCGACAGAATCGAAGGGGCAATGCGGTAGTTCATGGCATGAGTTTAATCAGATAGCATTAGGTCATGTCCAAGTACCAGTTTCGCGTTGAAGTCGTGCCCCGCTATCTGGCCGAGCAGTCGGATCCGGAGCAGGATATTTACGCGTTTTCCTACGCCATCACGATCACCAATGTCGGCGAGGTCGCGGCCCAGCTGATCTCGCGCAGCTGGAACATCAACGACGCCCTTGGCCACACTGATCGCATCAAGGGTCTCGGTGTTGTCGGCCATCAACCACTGCTGCAGCCCGGTCAGAGTTTTCAGTACAGCAGCGGCACGCGCTTGCGTACGCCCACCGGCACCATGCACGGCAGCTTTTTTTGCGTCGCTGAAGACGGTGAGAAGTTTGAAACCGACGTACCGATGTTTATTCTGGATGCGCTCAGCGCCGATGATGGCCGACGCACCCTGCACTGAGCGATGGGCGAGTTTGACCTGATAGAACGCTACTTCAAGCGTCCGGCGCGCCGCGCAGCGCTTGGCGTAGGCGATGACTGCGCCCTGCTGCAGCAGGCAGCAGGTACGCAGTTGGCCATTTCCAGCGACATGCTCGTTGAGGGTCGGCACTTCCTGAGCACGGTTGATCCGCGCAGACTCGGGCACAAGGCGCTGGCGGTGAATATGAGCGACCTGGCCGCCTGCGGCGCCAAGCCTTTGGCCTTTACCCTGGCACTGGCGCTGCCACGCGTTGACGAGAACTGGTTGGCTGGTTTTTCCGAAGGCCTGCTGGCATTGGCCGATGCGCATGATTGCGAACTGATTGGCGGCGATACCACGCGGGGGCCACTCAACATTTGCATCACGGTGTTTGGCGAAGTGCCGCTTGTCAACGGACGATCACAGGCACTGCTGCGCAGCGGCGCGCAGGCTGGCAATGACCTTTATGTCAGCGGCGCGCTGGGCGACGCCAGAATAGCGCTGGAAGTTTTTCGTGGCACGCTGTCCGTGCCGACACCCGTCTTTGAGATGGCCCGCTTGCGCATGGAGCAGCCCACACCACGGGTCGCGCTCGGCCTGGCACTGCGCGACATTGCCAGCGCCGCGATCGACATCAGCGACGGCCTGCTGGGCGACCTGGGCCACATCCTCGCGCAGTCGGGTGTCGGGGCGACCGTTCAGGTTGATGAGGCCAGCGCCCTGGTAGCGTCCCGCGTCGCTTACGACAGCGCTGCTGGCTTGCACGGCGACAGGATCAGCACCGACCAGTGGCGCAGCTGGGCCCTGGCCGGTGGCGACGATTACGAGTTGCTGTTCAGTGCTCCGGCCTGTGCCCGCTCGCAAGTGGCGCAAGCCGCCGAGTCCAGCCAGACCGTCGTGACGCGGATCGGCAGGATCGAACAGGAAAGAGGCCTGCGCCTGGTTGATGCAATGGGGCAGACGCTGCCCAATGGCTACAGCTCGTTTGACCACTTTGCCTGACGCCAGTTGGAAAACCCTGCCATGTCAGCACCGCCAGTGATTCCGAACGCAGGTTTCATGCTGCAGCAACCGGCACACTTTTTCGCACTGGGTTTTGGCTCGGGCTTGAGTCCGGTCGCACCCGGCACCGCAGGCACCCTGTGGGCCTGGGCTGCCTTCACGGTCCTGCAACCGTGGATGACCGAGCTGCACTGGGCCTGGCTTCTAGCCGCTTCACTCCCCGTGGGTTGGTGGGCCTGCAGCGTCACCGCCAGGAACCTGGGTGTGCTCGACCCAAGCAGCGTGGTCTGGGACGAGATTGCCGCCTTCTGGCTCGTGCTGTGGCTGGTCACGCCCAGCGGCTTCTGGGGGCAGCTGGTGGCGTTCCTGTTATTTCGCCTCTTCGATGCGGTCAAGGTTGGTCCAGTCGGCTGGGCCGACAATTTGTTCCACGATGTCGACCTGGAGGGTGACCCCGCCGCCTGGTACAAAGCCGGCTTTGGCATCATGTTCGACGACCTGATAGCTGCCGGATGCACGCTGTTGGTCATTGCCGCGTGGAGGTTCTTCCAATGACTGTTGATCTGGTCACCCTGCTGGCGCAAAGACTGCTTGAGAAGAAGCTGGCGCTGGTCAGCGCCGAGAGTTGTACCGGTGGTCTGATCGCTGCCGCATGCACTGATCTGGCTGGATCGAGCGCATGGTTCGAGCGCGGCTTTGTCACCTACTCGAACGAAGCAAAGATCGAACTGCTTGGCGTCGAGGAGCGCCTGCTGCGCCGCGCCGGCGCCGTCTGCGAAGGCGTGGCACGCGCCATGGTGACAGGCGCACTTGCACACTCGAGAGCGCAGGTGGCAGTGGCCGTAACCGGTGTCGCCGGCCCGACCGGTGGCAGTCCATCCAAACCCGTCGGCACGGTCTGGTTCGGTTTTGCCGTACCGGGACAGGTGATCACCGAGAAGCGTCACTTTGACGGAAACCGCGCAGCGGTGCGCGAGGCGACGGTGCAGCATGCATTGACGCGACTGCTGGAACTACTGACCTGATCCCGCCGCCGTCATCGCGAGGCCGCAGGCCGTGGCGATCCATGTCACCGGACTTCAAACGCCAAGTAGTCAATCAGCCTCTTATCTTCCGTCACGGCATCATGCGGCACCAGCAGATATTTCCAAGGCTTGGTGCCGTGGGTCCGTGCATG
>CAIYGK010000444.1 GCA_903925725.1 uncultured beta proteobacterium
ACTCTCCTTTTGCAGGACGATGAACTTGCTGCTCGCAGCACTTCATCCCTTCAATCCGCAAAGGAGCATTGCCATGACACCGCTACGCCAGCGGATGCTCGAAGACATGGGCATCCGCACCGTTCGCGGAACGGTTGCCCCAGCTTTGTCTCAGCTCTTTAGCCCGCGACCGCCAGGCTAAAGACGCTCTGCATTGCTTAAAGCGGTGACGACAGTGCCCACCTGATCGCCGGTAAGGGTGCCGACCAGGCTGTTGCTGCTGCTGACTACGCCCGTGATACCGCTGCTGCCATTGCCCCAGGTGGCTGCGCCAGCCCGGACACCTCTGCCGTTGGCCCAGCTGTAGCTACCCACCACATAGTTGCCGTTGCTTAAAGCGGTGACGCTATTGCCTACGTTATCGCCGGCCTGACTGCCGAGCAGGGTCGAGATCAGGGCCCCGGTCTGGCTGTTGTAGAGATAGACCGCGCCGGCACTGGCGCCGCCAACCGAATCGTTAGCTGATCCGACAAGAATGCGGTTGATGCCAACGCCGTTGTTCTTGAGTTCGGTAACTGTTTTTCCGAATTGTTCATTGGCAGCAGGGGTAGGGTCCAGCAGCGACAGGACGTTAATCCCCCCAGAGCCTGTGCTGGCCACAATCTCGATGTCTTTGGGGTCAAGCAGCAACTGGCCGTTGTTGCCTTTGGTGGCACCGGTATCCACCGTTCCGCCAAAGCTGAGTTGCCCATGGCTGGAGACTTCAACCTGACCGCCATCGCCGCCTTGCACTCCGCCTGCGGCCCTGATGCTGCCGTCAAACTGCGTCTTGCTCTCGGACCAGACCACAGCCGTGCCGGCCTTGCCGCTTTGCGTGGCGCTGACGTCCAGTTGGGTATCTGACAGGGTGGTGGTATCGGCGTTGGTCAGATCAGCGTCTTTGCCCTGCCAGCCGCCGCCCACGCGAATGCGACCGCCGCCAGTGCTGCCGGTGGCACTCAGGCTGGCTCCGGCCAGCGTCAGACTGGGGGCGGTGATGGCAATGTCGCCACCGCGCTGGCCGTTGGCCGAGGCTGCGCCCGAGAGCCAGGCGCTGGCGCCGGCTTCGATGCGGATGGAGCCGCCCGTGCCTGCCGCGCCGTCAGCGTTCATGCTGGCGGCGGTGGTTTGCAGCACGACTTCGCTGGCCTGAATGGCAATGTTGCCGCCGTTGGCCGTGTTGTTGCTGGCAGCGCTGGCATCCCAGCTGCCGGCGTCCACCAGGTTCTTGGTGTTGACGCTGATGTTGGATGCGGTGATGCTGCCTGTCTGCACCAGCACCTGGCTGGCTTCGATGTTGACGCTGCCCGCTGTGCCAGCGGTGCCACTGGCAGTCAGGCTGCCGCTGTTGTTGACCAGGGTGCCGCTGGCAGAGATGGCGTTGGCCTCGATCAGGCCGCCGTTGTTGATGGCGCTGCTGGCCAGGTCACCGGCAGCCTTGGCGCTGAGGTAAACCAGGCCACCCGCAGCTTTGATGGCGCCGCCGTTTTCTATCAAAGTGTCAAGGGCGCCTTGGGTGACTTGCAGCTTGACCGGGCCGCCCAGATCCAGCGTGACGGCGCTGCCGGCGCCCAGCAAGACATTGCCCTGCGGGGCGCTCAAGCTACTTTCATTGGTGATTTTTGCGGCGATGAAGGCAATGCTGCCGCCAGCGTCAGCGGTGATGTTGCCCTGGTTGATGATGGCGTTGCTGCTGCTACCGGCAAACTGGTAATTGCCAGCCATGAAGTCGGCCGTGCTGATATTGAGCGTGGAGGCCACAATGCCGCCGACGTTGACCTGGGCGCTGGGGGTGAACAACACCCCGTTGGGGTTGACCAGAAAGACCTGGCCGTTGGCCTTGAGCGCGCCCTGGATGACGGACACGTCACTGCCCAGCACGCGGTTCAGCGCCACGGCGCTGGCCGAGGGTTGCACAAAGTTGACGCTGTTGCCCGCAGCTATGCTGAAGCTTTGCCAGTCGGTAGCCAGGCGCGCGCTGCTCTGGTTGATGGTCAAGGTGTTGGCGGACTGCGAAATGCTGCCCGTGCCGCCGACGATCTGCCCACCGGTTGGCAGGTCTGCCGCTGTGACGCCTGCGGCCAGCAGCACACCAAAGGCGGCTGTCAGGGCCAGGCCCGCGCCGCTCTTCTTGCCTCTGGCTTTGGTGGTCTCGGCGACGGCGACATAGGTGTTGGTGACTTCATTCCAGACCAGGCGGTAGGAATGATTTAGTGAGCTGCGCTTCATCAGGATTTCCCTATAACCATAAATTTCGCAGGGGATTTTCCGCAGATTGGCTTCTCCTAGTTTCTTTAGGGGCAATTTCGAAGCAAGGTTTCGCGCAGCTCGCGCTGCTGTGCCAGACCGGCGCCGGTCAATGTCGTTCCAGACGAACGAGGTCTGGAGTGCTGATCGCAGCCACGTAGACCTGGCAGAACTCTGGTGGCATGCGTCGCGCACGGCCGCTGCTGAGTTCAATGCAAACCAGATCCCAGCGACCGCGCAGCACTGTCGCCTGATCCGCGTTGCGAACCAACTGGAAGCGCCGCTCCATCGTCAATTTGCCGTCGCTTGCTGTCAGCCAGGTTGCCAGGGTGAGTTGCTCGTGCAGCGTGGTGGGCAGCAGATAGTCGTACTCGCCACGCCGAATTGCCATCGCGCGATTCAGTCGCTGATAGTCCGCCAGATTCAGACCCAGTGATTCGGAATGGGCCCAGCCGACCCTTTCGCACCACTGCACATAGACCGCGTTGTTGGTGTGGTTCAGGCCGTCAATGTCCCTGGCTTGCGGTTGCACCAGCAAGGTGAAGGGATGGGGGTAGTCCCAGACCATGCCCCCTCAACGAGCGACGTTCTGCATCGCCTTGCCAACCTCGTTGGTGCCTTGCGCGGCGCCGCTTTGTGGCACGCTGTCACCGGTGCGGTCGGTCACCTGCGTCAACTGCTCGGCCAGCCGCTCGGCCGCATCCGCGCCGGTGCCAATCCAGACGCCGCTGGTCATGGTGATGTGAGCTGCTTCGAAGGTGCCGGCGCCGGCGCACAGCGTGGTGCGGGTCGGAGCATCCCTTGACACCAGCACCAGCATGGCGGGCACCACCGCTTCGGGCTGCAGCGCGTCAAGCACGGCTTGCGGCATCAGACCCTCGGTCATGCGGGTCGCAGCGGTTGGTGCCAGGCAGTTCACGCGAATGTTGTTCTTGGCGCCTTCCAGTGCCAGCGTCTGCATCAGGCCAACCAGCGCCAGCTTGGCAGCGCCGTAGTTGGTCTGGCCGAAATTGCCAAACAGGCCGGTCGATGAAGTGGTCATCAGGATGCGGCCATACTTTTGTGCATTCATGATGGGCCAGACCGCCTTGTTGCAATGCACGGCGCCCATCAGGTGCACCTGCAGCACCAGTTCAAAATCGGCCAGTTCCATCTTGGCGAAGGTCTTGTCGCGCAGGATGCCTGCATTGTTGACCAGAATGTCAACGCGGCCCCAGGCCGTCATGGCCTGCTGCACCATGGCTTGCACGGCCTCAAAGTCGGTTACCGAAGCGCCGTTGGCCAGCGCCTCGCCGCCGGCCGCGCGAATCTCTGCCACCACCGCTTCGGCGGCGCTGACCGAGCCACCAGACCCGTCACGCGCTCCGCCCAGGTCATTGACCAGCACCTTGGCGCCGCGCGCGGCCAGCGCCAGCGCATGGGCGCGACCGAGACCGCCGCCAGCACCTGTCAAGATGGCCACCTGGCCCTTGAAATCGATTGTCATAGTCATTTCCCTGGATGTAAAACCTTGGCCACCGGGTTGTGGCGCAGCCGGAACGCGTCTGGCATGCCGGATCCCAGCAGTGGCCGCAGATAGAGTCTGAAGGCATCGGTCACGTCGGTGCCGCTGGCCGTGATGAATTCGTCCTCCATGACGCGCGTCTTGCCGGCTACCGCGTCGAGTTCGAGCAGTTCGTAGTCAACCGAATAAAAGCCGGTGCGCTTGATGGCGACCGAGCCATTGCGGCTGCCCCACATGGCAAACTGCACGGCCTTTTCTCCCACCTCACGCGCTTCACGCTGATCGACGTCCGAGACGCAGCCGATGAATGATCTCTGCAGATAGCCGAAGGTGTCGCCGCGCACCCGTTTGATCTTGAGTTTCGATTTGATCTCCTCGCACAGCAGATCGGCCAGCGCCCCATTGCCCGAGAGCTGCACATTGCCGTGCGCATCGTGCTCGAGGTCTTTCGCCAGCAGTGCTGCAATGGCGGTGCCACTGGCATCGTGGATACCTTCCGAAACCGCAATCACGCAGCGGCCGTAGCGCTCGTAAACCGCTTTCACATCGGCGAGGAATTTCTCCAGAACAAAAGTGCGCTCCGGCAGGTAGATCAGATGCGGTCCATCGTCCGGAAATTTCTTGCCGAGTGCTGATGCTGCGGTCAGGAAGCCGGCATGGCGACCCATCACGACACCGACATAAACGCCTGGCAGGGCCGCGTTGTCGAGATTGGCGCCGGCAAAAGCCTGCGCGACAAAGCGCGCCGCTGACGGAAATCCTGGCGTATGGTCATTGCCTACCAGGTCATTGTCTATCGTCTTCGGAATGTGAATGGCACGCAGCGGATAACCGGCCTTTTGCGCTTCCTGGCTGACTATCCGGACCGTGTCGCTGGAGTCGTTGCCGCCGATGTAGAAGAAGTGCTCGATCTCGTGTGCCTGCAGTACCTTGAAAATTTCCTGGCAGTAGGCCAGGTCGGGCTTGTCGCGTGTCGAGCCCAGTGCGGAGGAGGGTGTGCTAGCCACCAGTTCCAGGTTGTGATGGGTCTCCTGCGTCAGGTCGACAAAGTCTTCGTTGACAATGCCGCGCACACCGTGGCGCGCGCCGTAGATGCGTTCGATCGAAGCAAAGCGCCGCGCCTCCATGGCGACACCGACCAGCGACTGGTTGATGACTGCGGTCGGGCCACCACCCTGGGCCACGAGTATTTTTCCGGATGCCATAAATATCCCTTTGAAGAAAGTGCGGCAAGTTTAGCTCCCATGAGCGCCGTGGTGGCGCTTCGCCCAAGCGCTGCCACAACTTCGCCATAGTCGGCAAAATGCACTTTATACTTTGAGCCACGCCCCCGTTCCCGTTACTCAAATAGTGAGGTTTCCATGACCATCAACGTAAGCATTGATCTTGGCTATGAGTTTGAAGTCAAAGCCAAGGCGGCAGACGTCTTTGACGTGTTGGCCGATGTGCCCACTTCCGCCAGTCATTTTCCCAAGGTGGACAAACTGGTTGATCTGGGCGGCGGCGCCTATCGCTGGGAGATGGCGAAGATCGGCATTGCGCAGATCAACCTGCAAACCATCTACGCCTCCAAGTACGTCTCCAACAAGGCCAAGGGCACCGTGGTCTGGACGCCTGTCAAGGGCGAAGGCAACGCCCTGGTGTCGGGAAACTGGAAGATCAGCGACAAGAAGAAGTCGACCCTGATCGCCTTGCAGATCAACGGTGAGCTGACGCTGCCCCTGCCGGGCCTGATGAAGATGGTGGTGGCTCCGGTGGTCGAGAGTGAGTTCGAAAAAATGATCGAACAGTACATTGCCAACCTGACCAAGCGCTTCGGCGGCGAAGCCTGATTTTTCACGTCACCTAGGGTCAACACTATTGCCAGTGTGCCCCTTTTCATCAAAATGGTCTCTTCATTTGATGGGAGAGATTCATGGTTGCCCCTGTTGTCGTATCGCCTGAAGAGCTCGCGCTGCCCTGTTTTTACCGCTGGGAGAAGCAACGTGCGGCACAGCTTTTCCTGACGCAGCCCACTGGCGGCGGCCAGATACAGGACATCAGTTGGGGCGAAGCCGGCAATCAGGTGCGGCGCATGGCCAACTGGCTTCAGGCGCAGGGCTGGCCGGTGGGCAGCCGGGTCGCCATCATCGGCAAGAACAGTGCGCACTGGGTGCTGGCTGACCTCGCCATTCTGATGGCTGGCCATGTTTCGGTACCCATCTACCCGACCTTCAATGGCGAGGCACTTTCCTACATCCTGGCGCACAGCGAAGCGCGTGCCTGTTTTGTTGGCAAGATGGATGAGGTCGGCAATTTGCAGACCGGTCTGCCCGGCGACCTGCCGGTGATCGCCTTGCCGCTGGCGCCTCAGATCAAGGCCATGCTCTGGACCGATCTGCTTGCCCGCAGCGAGCCGTTGAAGTCTTCTCCGACGCCCGACGGCGAGGCAGTTTGCACCATCATCTATACCTCGGGTACCACTGGCAAGCCCAAAGGGGTGGTGCACACGTTCAACACCATGGCCTGGGGTATCTCCAGCGCGACGCGGCGCGTGCCCATGAGCACCGAAGACCGCTACATCTCCTACCTGCCACTGGCCCACGTGGCAGAGCGCATGCTGATCGAACAGGGGTGTCTGCGTTATGGGGGACACATTTTCTTTGCCGAGGCGCTGGACACTTTTGTGCAGGACCTGCAACGCGCGCGTCCGACCATCTTCTTCTCGGTACCGCGTCTGTGGGTCAAATTTCAGCAGGGGGTACACAGCAAGATGCCGGCCGAAAAGCTCAGGAAACTGCTTGGTTTGCCGGTCGTGGGCTGGTTGGTCCGGCGCAAGATTCTCAAAGGTCTGGGGCTGGACCAATGTCGCATCGCCGCTGGTGGTGCAGCGCCCATGCCGGCCGATGTGCTGCACTGGTATCGCAGGCTGGGGCTCGATCTGGTTGAGGTCTATGGCATGACAGAAAACTGTGCCATCTCGCACGCCACCTTGCCGGGCAACCCGAAGACCGGCACGGTGGGTTTGCCCTACGACGGGGTGGAGCAGCGCATCGATCCGGCCACCGGTGAAATCCAGATGCGCAGCCCGGCGCTCATGAAGGCCTACTACCGCGAGCCAGAGCAGACGGCCGCGGCCATGACGGACGATGGCTGGCTGCGTACTGGCGACAAGGGGAGCATCGACGCCGACGGCTACCTCAGCATCACGGGAAGGGTCAAGGACATTTTCAAAACCAGCAAAGGCAAATACGTGGCACCGGCCCCAATCGAAGACCTGCTGGTCATGCACACCGACATCGAGGCTTGTGTTGTGACCGGCGCGACGCTGGCGCAACCGCTGGGGCTGGTCATGCTGTCGCAGGATGCCGTGGCCCGGTGTTCAAATGCCGATAGCAAGACGGCTCTCACGGAGTCGCTCAAAGCACACCTGAAGTCCATCAATGAGCGCCTGGAGCCCCACGAAAAGCTCGGTTGCCTGGCCGTCGTCACGAAACCCTGGACCCCCGAGAACGGCTTTGTCACGCCAACCCTGAAGGTCAAGCGCAATCGAATCGAAGACGCGTTTGCGCAGCGCTATGAGGAATGGCAGCGTGAAGGCAAGCAAGTCGTTTGGATCGAGGACTGAGCAACTCAGCCGATAATCAGGTTTTGGCTGGATCCCGCCAGCCCAGAACTTATTCAGGATCACCGCAATGCATCGTGTAGCCATCAGCAGTACCGGAATCTACATTCCATCCGAGATCATCACCAATGAAGAATTGGTGGCTTCGTTCAACCGTTTCGCGGACCAGGAAAACGCCATGCACGCCGCTGAGATCGAAGCGGGTACGCGCGCACCGATTCCGCAGTCCAGCGTCGAGTTCATCGAGAAGGCATCTGGCATCAAGCGCCGCTACGTGATGGAAAAGTCCGGCGTGCTCGATCCGCAGCGCATGCGCCCGAAGTTTCGTGCCCGCCCGGACAGCGAGATTTCAATGATGGCCGAGATCGGCGTGGCGGCGGGACGCGATGCGCTGACGCGTGCTGGCAAGCAACCCGACGCTGTGGATGGTGTGATTTGCGCCGCTGCCAATATGCAGCGTGCCTATCCGGCGATGGCGGTGGAGATCCAGACCGCGCTGGGCATCAAGGGCTTCGGGTTTGACATGAATGTGGCCTGCTCCTCGGCCACGTTTGCCATCGAGTTGGCAGTGAATGCCGTCAAGTGTGGATCTGCGCGTGCCGTGCTCGTGGTGGACCCCGAGATCACCTCGCCGCATCTGGCGTGGAAAGACCGCGACTGCCATTTCATCTTTGGCGATGTCTGCACGGCGATTCTGATCGAGCGCCTGGAAGACGCACCAGCGGGTGCATTCGAGGTGCTCGGCACGCGGCTACTCACGACTTTCTCCAACAACATCCGTAACAACGCCGGCTTCATGTCGCGCAGCGAGGACCGCAACCCGGAGGACCGCGACCAGCTGTTCTATCAGGAAGGGCGCAAGGTTTTCAAGGAAGTCTGCCCGATGGCGGCCGAGCACATGACGCGGCATCTGGCCGAGCACGACCTGTTACCCGCCGGTGTGCGGCGCTTCTGGCTGCACCAGGCCAATCTGTCCATGAACCAACTGATCGGTCGCAAGTTGCTGGGGCGCGATGCTACGGCAGATGATGCGCCTGTCATTCTGAACGAATTCGG
>CAIYGK010000445.1 GCA_903925725.1 uncultured beta proteobacterium
CATCATGGGGCTGCTGTGGCTCTCGACCGTACCGCCCACCAATGCAACGGTGGCGCAGATTTTTGGTGTGGCGCATCTTTCCATGCTCAGCGGCTTTGTCTTTTTCAGCCATCAGATCGGCTCATTCATGGGTGTCTGGCTGGGCGGCTATCTTTACGACCGGACCGGCAGTTACGACCTGGTCTGGTACATTGCCATAGTGTTAGGCGTTCTGGCGGCCCTTGTGAATATGCCCATAAAGGAAGCCTCCATCGTCCGCGAAACCGCACTTCAAAGCACGTGAAATCGTGAAACACGGCAAAGAAATCGTGCTCTGTCTCGCTGCGACCGGCCTGCTCATTGCTGTGTTTTCACTTTATACACGGCCCGATTTTTTGGTCACACTGGCAAATCAGGTTTGGGGTTGCTTCTAGACGAGATAGGTATGGCCGATCGACCTGAACACCATAATTTGCACGGCCCCATGGCGGCATCAGCCTGGGTCCAGCGCTGGTCTCATTTGATTGAACCAGCGAAATCGGTACTGGACATCGGCTGTGGCCAGGGACGCCACATGAAATGGTTTGCCCAGCGGGGTCACTCGGTCACCGGTATTGATCGCTCCGCCGAGGCACTGGACACGGCTGCACGGTTCGGCCTGACCGTTCTGGCGGACATCGAGAATGGTCCGTGGCCACTCCAGGATGACAATCATGCACGACAGTTTGGAGCCGTCGTTGTAACCAACTATTTGTGGCGACCGCTGTTCCCGCTCATCGCTGCCAGCCTGGCGCCAGGCGGTCTGCTCATCTATGAAACCTTCTCCGCTGGAAATGAGACCGTTGGCAAACCAAGCCGTTCAGATTTTCTGTTGCAGCCCGCAGAATTGCTGCACGTCTTTGAAAGCCTTCGGATCATCGCCTTTGAGGAAGGTTTTCTTGATCAACCGGATCGCTTTCTGCAGCGAATCGCTGCGTTGAAACCGGATTCACCGAATCCTGACATGCAGCGACCAAGGCGCCTGGCTCTCTAGGTAGAATGCTCCTTTACGACGATAAAGAGCACTTGGACATGACTTCCTCATTCAGCCAGATCACCGGCAGCATCGTGGCGCTTGTCACACCCATGCACGAAGATGGCAAGGTGGACTATCCCTGCCTGCGCAAACTGATCGACTGGCACATCGCAGAGGGAACCGACTGTGTCGGCGTCGTTGGCACCACTGGTGAATCGCCGACCGTCAATGTCCAGGAGCACTGCGAAATCATCCGTGTAGCGGTTGAACAAGCAGCCGGGCGTGTACCGATCATGGCTGGATGTGGGGCCAATTCAACAGCCGAAGCCATCGAATTGGCCAGTTTCGCCAAAGCAGTTGGCGCAGACTGCCAACTTCAGGTTGTTCCCTACTACAACAAGCCAACCCAGGAGGGGCAGTATCTGCACTTCAAGGCCATTGCGGAGGCGGTTGACCTTCCTATGGTGCTCTACAACGTCCCGGGTCGGTCGGTCGCTGATCTGGCCCACGACACAGTGCTCCGTCTGGCGCGGCTCGACGGTATTGTTGGTATCAAGGAAGCAACTGGCAATATTGAAAGGGCCCAGTGGCTTATTCGGGAGGCACCGGCAGGCTTTGCCATTTACTCTGGCGATGACGGAACGGCCGTCGCCCTGATGCTATGCGGCGGTCATGGCAATGTCAGCGTTTCGGCAAATCTGGCACCAAGGCTGATGCATGAAATGTGTTTGGCCGCCCTCGCTGGTGACAGGGCAAAGGCGATGGAAATTCAATTCAAGCTGTTGCCCTTGCATAAGCATCTGTTTGTTGAGGCCAACCCTATTCCGGTGAAATGGGCAATGGCGCGACTGAAGTTGTGTGGGGGAACGATGCGACTGCCAATGACTTGTTTAACGCAGGCGAACGAAGCGACAGTTGAAAGCGCCCTGCGCGCGGCCGGTCTGCTCTGACGGCCCCCCAAACTATTCATCACCCAAAGGGAACATTTGTTGTGAATCATTTCTTCAAACTCGCACTACTGAGCCTCATGCTGACTTTGGCGGCATGCTCGGTTCTTGATAGTGACAAGGTCAACTACAAGAGCGCCGGCAAGGGCCCGTCGCTGGACGTCCCGCCCGACTTGACACAACTCGCACGTAATACCAGGTATGCAGTTCCTGGGGGAGTGGTCACAGCGTCAAGCTTTCAACTTGGACAAGCCCCACAATCCGCGCCAACCGCGCTCACAGAACTGGGTGATGCACGCATCGAACGTGCAGGAAGCCAGCGTTGGCTGGTCATCAGTCGGCCAGCCGACAAGCTTTGGGATACGGTTCGCGATTTCTGGCAGGAAAATGGCTTCGTCTTGATCCTGGATCAGGCCAATCTCGGCATCATGGAAACCGATTGGGCAGAGAACCGTGCCAAGCTACCGCAGGATTTCATCCGTAGCACCATTGGACGAGTTTTTGATTCACTGTATTCAACCGGTGAGCGCGATAAGTTCCGCACGCGGCTTGAACGCAACGCAAACGGTGGAACTGAAATTTTCATCAGCCACCGTGGAATGATGGAGGTGTACAGCAGCAAAGAAAAGGACTCCACCGTATGGCAGCCAAAGGCGTCGGACCCCGAACTTGAAGCGGAATTTCTGAGCCGATTGATGGTCAAACTCGGTGCGACCAAGGAACAATCCAAGGCGTTGATAGCGGCTGCACCCAGCAAGAGTGTTGCTCGCACTGCTTTGGTCAATGGAGTGGCGACGGTCCAGATTGACGAGGCCTTTGACCGCGCTTGGCGGCGCGTTGGATTGGCGCTTGACCGGGCCAACTTCACAGTCGAGGACAGGGACCGCAGCCAAGGCATTTACTTTGTCCGCTATGTTGATCCTTCGTCGGAAAAATCGGAACCCGGTCTGCTGGGATCCCTGTTCGGATCCTCGAAAGATAACGTTGCTCCCTTGAAATACCGCATCAAGCTGGTCAGTCAGGGCGATACAACAACTGTGTCAGTCCTCAACGCCAGTGGTTCTGCGGATACTTCAGCCAATGCGCAGCGTATCGTCAAAGTTATCGCCGACGACTTGAAGTAGTCCGGATTCCGGCGCACTCCCCTTCACAAGTTGTGCAGACAATAAAAAAGCCACCTTACGGTGGCTTTTTGTTCTCAACCTGCGTTGAACGCAGAGAGCAGACTGTTTACTTCTTGGCGCTGGCAGCAGCTTCAGGTGCCGGGGCAGCAGCCGAAGCAGGAGCCGCAGCACTGGAAGCAGCAGCCTCAGGTGCAGAAGCAGCAGGAGCGGGAGCCGCGGCAGGAGCGGGAGCGGGAGCCGGTGCAGGAGCTTCCTCTTTCTTGCCACAAGCAACCAAAGCGGCCGCAGCAATAACCGCAGCCAAAATGAGCGTTTTTTTCATTTGAAATTACCTAGTGAGTTAATAAAACAATTTCCGGAAATTGTCACTGCAGTTGGACTGCAACGACCAAGCAAAAATGACTCGAGATCTTTCTGCTCAGCGCGTGATTATAAAGCAATAAGCCGGCGAATCTGCAGTCCAAAAAGGGATAGTTGGCGTTCAAGCACTCCGTGCCACTCGCTTTTTCGCGTCACGAGGTACGAAGACTTTTCCGCCATTGCCAGGCTTGACTCCCGCTGGCTTGCCATAGGACGGTTTGCGCGGGCCGAAATCCCCCCGCGGCGCAATGCTGTCGTTGCGCGCGCTGGCGAATCGGTCATTGAAACCGCCTTTGCGCTCATAACTGAACACTTCGCGGTTACCGGCCGTGTTTCCATCCGGAAAACCACCACGATTCGGCGCGAACCCCGATGGGCGCCCAGAGCCGCCAAAATTGCGCTCGCGGGACGGGTGAGTTGCGCCGCCACCCCGACCATCGCGACCCGCGAAACTGGAGTTGGGGCGTGAATCAAGGAAGCGCTGTTTCGGCTCCAGGCCGGCAATTATCTCGCCCTTGAATTGATGACGACTGTAAAACTCGATATCCATGATCTTGCGACGATCACGGAACTCGGCAAAAGTCACCGCCAAACCATCGCGACCGGCACGACCGGTACGACCAATACGGTGCGTATAGTCTTCCGCCTTCATGGGCAAACCAAAATTGAAGACGTGGCTCACAGTAGGTACATCAATGCCGCGTGCAGCAACATCGGTTGCAACGAGAATCTGCACATGCCCTTGTCGTAACGCCATCAAACGACGATTTCGCAAGCCCTGGCTCAATGCACCATGCAAAGCCACCGCGGAAAATCCCTCTTGCTGCAAATCATTGGCCAAGCCATCACATTCAATTTGAGTACTCGCAAAAACGATGGCCTGATTGATGCTGCTGTCGCGCAACCAGTGATCCAGCAGCTTACGTTTGTGCTGAGCGTTATCAGCCCAAAAAAGCTTCTGCTCGATGTTTTGATGTTTCTCCTGCGGGCTGTCAATCTGCAGACGCTGCGGCTCACGCATCACGCGGGACGCCAGTTGCTGGATGCGTGGCGCGAAAGTGGCGCTGAACATCATGGTCTGTTTGCGAGCGATGGTCAGTTGGTTGATTTCGGCGAGGTCATCCGAGAAGCCCAGATCAAGCATCCGGTCAGCCTCATCAACCACCAGGAATTGAACCTGGTCCAGTTTGATTTGCATGGATCGCTGGAGGTCGAGCAGTCGACCTGGCGTGGCAACCACGAGATTGGCATTCTGCAGCTTGGCGATCTGTAGTTGGTATGGCATGCCTCCCACAATGTTGGCGATCCGCAATCCCCGACAGTGCTGAACCAGATCAATGGCGTCATGTGCAACCTGTTGAGCGAGTTCTCGCGTTGGGCAGACAACCAGCGCGCCCGGCGCTGCGGCGGAAAAATTCCGCGGATTGGTGGGATCTTTGCGCTTGGCGCGCTTTGGCGGAGCCTCACCCTTCGCGGCGGCTTGCGCCACTGCGTACTCAAAGTCCGCACGTTCCTTTGCCTCCGCCTGCGCCTGCTGTGTCAACAGTGTGTGCAAGACGGGCAACAGGAAAGCCGCCGTCTTGCCGCTGCCGGTTTGACTGGACACCATCAAATCGATAAAACGTGCTGCTTCGTCAGGCACAGTGTGCCCTTGCATGGCCAGGGGGATGGTCTTCTGCTGTACTGTGGTTGGCTGAGTGAATCCAAGGTCTTTCACTGCGTGAATCAACTCGGGAGCCAAGCCAAATATCAGAAACCCATTAGGGACCTGATCAGCAACCGGCACAGTCGTGTCCACTGTGTTTGGCATTGCTGCCGTTTGATTGGAAAAGTTTTCGACGGGCGATATATCGCCCGTCGCTTGAATAGCGTCAGTCATGAATTTACTCACACGCGAGCGTTGCAGGATATGCAACTGCTCCGTCAATGGTTAAAAAACATCAACCATCAAACGGAACCTGCGCCAACCCAGAATGAGTCAATCAGCACTGGGGGTCCTTTGCTGCGGGATTTCAACAATGAAACCGCTTTGGACCCTGTGAATGAAGGAGATGTACAAACTGCACCTCTGTTATCAGTGCAGCCTGTGATTATTGCACAAATTCGGGTTTCTACCTAATTGGCCAGATTGAGGAAGTACTTGCGGTAGTGCTCAAGTTCGTCAATCGACTCATGCACGTCGGCCAGCGCCGTGTGTCGTTGTTGCTTCTTGAACGATGCATAGACTTCCGGACGCCAGCGCTTGGATAACTCCTTGAGAGTGCTCACATCCAGATTGCGGTAATGAAAAAAGGCCTCCAGCTTGGGCATGTACTTGACCAAAAAGCGGCGATCCTGCCCCACGCTATTGCCACACATGGGGGAACTATTCTTGGGTACATACTCGGTGAGAAATGAAATCAACTGAGCTTGTGCTTCCTCCTCTGCAAGCGTTGACACCTTCACTTTCTCAATCAAACCGCTCTTGCCGTGTGTACCTTTGTTCCACGCGTCCATCTTGCCCAGTTGTTCCGCACTTTGGTGAATGATCAAGACCGGACCTTCGGTGCGGCCTTCAAGCGCCGGTCCGGTAACAACGACTGCAATTTCGAGAATCCGATCAACTTCGGGGTCCAGACCAGTCATTTCGCAATCAAGCCAGATCAGGTTTTGGGCGGATTTTCCAAGCGGCGCGTGCTGCGCGAGAATGTTCTGCGTATTCATCGTCCGGATTGTCGCTGATGGCCTAAACTTGCTTGCCATGGTCAATCAATATTCTTCTCTCTCCCCCGCGTGGCTGTTGACCATCTCCTTCGCGCTGAGCCTGACGACCAGCCTCCTGTTGAAAGTGTGGCTCACCGTCAGACAGATCAAGCATGTAGCGCAACATCGCAACAGGGTACCCGGCGCCTTCCTCGATACGGTCGCCCTGTCCGCGCATCAAAGGGCTGCTGATTACACGGTTGCAAAGGCACGAACTGATCTGCTGGAACTGGCAATTGGTTCGATCATCCTTGTAAGCTGGACGTTGTTGGGAGGACTTTCGACGATCAATCAAGTGCTACTTGATTGGCTCGGCGGCGGCATGGTCCAACAAATGGCCCTGATAGCAGGTTTTTCAGTTATCAACGGATTACTTGACACGCCCCTCTCCATTTACAAAACGTTCGTTGTCGAGGAACGTTTTGGTTTTAACAAGATGACTGCTGGACTTTGGCTCATGGATTTGGCTAAATCGATCATCATCGGAGTGGTAGTTGGATTGCCCGTCGTGACCGTAGTTCTATGGTTAATGGGCGCAGCCGGCAACAACTGGTGGCTGTGGGCCTGGGGATTTTGGATCGGCTTCAATCTCCTGCTCCTGCTGATATACCCATCCTTCATTGCACCCCTGTTCAACAAATTTTCCCCATTGGAAGACGAGGCACTTAAATCTCGCGTGACCGCGCTCATGCGACGATGCGGTTTTGCTGCGAAGGGACTTTTCGTGATGGACGGCAGCAAGCGCAGTGCCCATGCCAATGCCTACTTTACGGGATTCGGGGCAGCCAAGCGTGTTGTTTTTTATGACACGCTGTTGGCCAGGCTGACAGAAGCCGAGGTGGACGCCGTGTTGGCCCATGAGTTGGGTCACTTCAAACACAAGCACGTCATCAAGCGTATTGCCTTGATGTTCTCCCTCAGCCTGATGGGTTTTTGGATGATCGGTTGGCTCGCAACCCAAGCGTGGTTCTACCAGGGGCTTGGCGTTGAACCGAACCTGGCCATGCCCAATGATGCTCTGGCGCTGTTGCTCTTCATGCTGTGCCTACCTGTTTTCGGCTTTTTTGTAACACCCATGTTCTCAATGTTGTCACGTCGTCACGAATTTCAGGCGGATGCCTACGCGGTAAAACAAACCAGTAGCGAAGCCCTGTCTGGCGCCTTACTCAAGCTATACGAAGACAATGCGTCCACTTTGACACCTGACGCTCTGTATGTGAAGGCTTATTACTCTCATCCACCAGCGTCAGAGCGCTTGGCGCGGCTCATGGCATGAGCGCAAGGGTGTTCAGGAACGCACCAGTGAACGATGCACATTGAAACCTTCAATAGCGGCCTGATCGTAGCGAACTATGGTCGTCACTTTCTGGTGG
>CAIYGK010000446.1 GCA_903925725.1 uncultured beta proteobacterium
GAGGTTCCGACACCTTCTTGAAGCCAACAACCTGAGCCTGCAGATCATGGCGGCCATCAACGCCACCCTGACCAAGAGGGGTCTGTTGCTCAAGACCGGCACCGTAGTCGATGCCACCTTGATTGCCGCACCGAGTTCTACCAAGAACAGCTCCGGTGAGCGTGATCCCGAGATGCATCAAACCAAGAAGGGCAATCAATGGCACTTCGGAATGAAAGCCCACATCGGGGTGGACGCTGATTCCGGGCTGGTGCACAGCGTCATTGGCACAGCGGCCAACGTGCATGACGTTACCCAAGCCAGCGCTCTGCTGCACGGTGAGGAAAGCATGGCCTTCGGTGATGCCGGATACCAAGGCGTCGAGAAACGCTTGGAAGCTACCGATATCAACTGGCAGGTTGCCATGCGTCCGGGCAAGCGCCGAGCATTGGATAAGAACTCGCCTTGGGGCAACTTGCTCGACCAGGCCGAACAACTCAAGGCCAGTGTCAGAGCCAAGGTGGAGCATCCCTTCAGAGTTCTTAAATGTCAGTTTGGTTTCACCAAGGTTCGCTACAAAGGGCTGGCCAAGAACACGGCGCAACTGATAACACTGTTTGCCCTCAGCAACTTGTGGATGGTCAGAAAGAGGATTATTCAGGGGTCTATCGGATGAGTGCGCCTGCAAAGCGGGAAATACCTCGCACGCCAAGCAAAAAGGCGTCGCATCCGAGCCAATATGCTCAGAATTTCGATGAAATCGCGTTTTGTGATTCATTGAATAACTGTTTGACCATCAACTCTCGCTTTTGCGGGGGTTGTGCAGACCATCCCTTACCTGTTCCAATTCCTGGTCAGCGCCCAACCGTTGTTCGTCAAATCCGATTCACCTTTCAAGACAATTCAGGAATTAATGGCCTGGGCCCAGGCCAAACCTCACAGCTTGTTTTGGTCCACGGCAGCCACCAACGGTGGCACCCACATCTCGACCCTTGCCGCTTTTCGCGCCGCCGGCATTGAGGCCACCTACGTCCCTTACAAAGGTGGCGCCGACGCGATGAACGCACTGCTCGGAGGGCAGATTCAGGCGCTGGTGGCCGCCGAATTCCCGCCGTTCGCCGCGGCCGGCACGATCCGCCTGCTCGCAGAAAGTGGTCCCGACAAGATCCCCGAGTACCCACGCGTACCGACCTACAAGGAACTCGGCTTCCCGGTTTCGGTGCCGATCTTCTACGGCATCGCGGGCCCGGCTGCCATGCCGCCTGAGGTTGTGCGCCAGTGGGAGCAGGCCGCCAGCGACATGACGCGTTCCCCCGCTTTTTCCGAACTGGTCGCCAAACTCAAGGGTACGCCCGCCTACATGGGTCCTGCGGATTTCAGTGCCTCAGTCGTTGGCGTCTACCGTCAGATGGGCCGCCTGGTACCCGAGCTCGGAATGAAGGCGGAGTGAACCGACATGTGGCAACCACTCGTGATCATGCAAAACGGCGCTTTGATGCCTTTCGCCGATGCCCGCGTCCATCCGCTGTCCTTGGCCATGGCCTACGCGACCACGGTATTCGAGGGCATCCGCGCTTACCGCAACCCGCAAACCGGCGCTTTCAAGATCTTCCGCCTGGCCGAACATGTGCTGCGCATGCAGACCGGCATGAAGGTGATGCGCTTTGACCGCAAGTTCGAGCTGGAAGAACTGCGCGAGTGCCTGACGCGCTTGATCCGCGCCAACGAGCCCGACGACGATGTCTACATTCGCCTGCTGGTCTACGTCGAGGCCATCGGGCTGATGGCCACCACCGGCCCGGTTGGCTTTACGGCGGCGGCCTCACCGCGCGAGCGCCCCAAGTTCGCTGACACCGGTATGAGCCTGGGCGTGAGTTCCTGGAGCCGTTTGTCGGATAACGCCAGCCCGCCACGCATCAAGGCCACCGCCAACTACCACAACGCCCGCTTGACTCAACTGCAGGCCAATGCCGACGGCTACGACGGCGCC
>CAIYGK010000447.1 GCA_903925725.1 uncultured beta proteobacterium
GGCAGATGATGCGCCTGTCATTCTGAACGAATTCGGCAACACCGCATCGGCTGGCTCCATCATTTCCTTTCACCGGCATCATGAGGACTTCAAGGCCGGTGAGGTTGGCATGATCTGCTCGTTTGGCGCGGGCTACTCGATTGGCAGTGTGGTGCTGCGCCGCACCTGAGAGGCCTCAGGCGAGCGTTCGCTTGAGCCGGATTTCCTCGATCCGCACGCTTCCCTTGGGTACGGTCTTGATGCTGTTCATCTCGCGCTTGAATCCCGCAAGTTCATGAAAGCGCAGGGCGCGTTCGTTGCTCAGGGGCAGCCATAGCGTCACTGTGCTGCAACCTTCTTCCAGCAGGCCTTCTCTGGCGGCATCCCAAAGTGCCAGGCCAATGCCCTTGCCCTGATGCGATGGGATGACCTTGATATTCCAGATTTCCCCGGTGGTCGGCGGCGTGCCCTTGTCGCGGGAGCGGTCAAACCCTACAAAGCCGACGATCTGCGCGCCGTCGAGCGCCACATAAACCTGCGGTTCAGAGTATTCAATCGCTTCGCGCCAATGCGCCGTGCTGGCATCGGCATCAATCTCGGCAATCGCCTTGGCGTCGCGCAGTGTGGCGCTGCGGACTTCGTAGTTGGTCGTGCTGGACATGAAAGAATACGGATCGGGAAATGGAACGAAGCCGGATTGTCGCCGAATCATGGGCTTCGCACAAAAGCTGCGCCGCAGACAGTTGAACGCCTGCACTACGACGTATTCCTGCGTGCAAGCGCCGCGATAATTTGCATACACCCACTGACTAGAACCGCAAAACACATGAACCTGATCGAATCGCTGCTATCGGCACTCAAGGCGCACGGCGCGCGGCAGATCTTTGGTATCCCGGGCGACTTCGCCTTGCCCTATTTCCGGATCATTGAAGAGTCCAGGATCCTGCCGCTTTACACGCTCTCGCACGAACCGGCTGTGGGCTTTGCTGCCGACGCTTCGGCACGCATCAACTGTGCTCTGGGCGTGGCGGCAGTGACCTACGGTGCTGGTGCGCTCAACATGGTCAACGCGGTGGCAGCTGCCTTTGCCGAGAAGTCACCCCTGGTCGTGCTCTCCGGCGGTCCCGGCAAAGGCGAGGCGCGCTCCGGGCTGCTGCTGCACCATCAGGCCAAGACACTTGATTCGCAGTTGCAGATTTTCAAGGAAATTACGTGCGATCAGGTGCGACTGGACGACGCAGAGCGCGCACCGGCCGACATCGCCCGCGTGCTGGCAAGTTGCCTTCGCCACTCGGAGCCGGTCTATATCGAAATTCCGCGCGACATGGTGGCGCTGCCCTGTGCACCCGTGGTCGCCAGCATGGACGCCCCACCTGATCAGGATGCACTGAACGCCTGCGTCGACGAAATCCTGGAGCGCCTGCGTGCGGCCAGGTCACCTGTGCTGATGGCGGGAGTGGAAGTTCGTCGTTACGACCTGGAGGAGCAGGTAGCCGAGTTGTCGCGCCGTCTTGGCATGCCGGTGGTGACCAGTTTCATGGGGCGTGGCTTGCTGGCACACCAGGATGCGCCACTGGTTGGCACCTACATGGGCGTGGCTGGCTTTCCGGAGGTGACTCAACTGGTGGAGAGTTCAGACGGCCTGTTCCTTCTCGGCGAGATCATTTGCGACACCAACTTTGCCGTGTCGGAAACCAAGATCGACATGCGCAAGACGATTCAGGCGCTCGATGGACGCGTCACCATCGGGTATCACACCTATTCGCAACTTCCTTTGAGCGCGCTAGTGGAGCGCATGCTGGAGCGCCTGGAGCCTGGCGAAAAGGCGTTTTCCGTAACGCCGCAGTCCTTTCCCACGGGATTGCCGGCTGACGACGCATCGATCCGGCCGACTGACATTGCCACCGCCATCAACGACCTCATGGCTGCGCACGGCAAGATGCCGATTGCCTCCGACATGGGCGACTGCCTCTTTACTGCCATGGAGATCGAGCACACGGCACTGGTCGCACCGGGCTACTACGCAACCATGGGCTTTGGTGTTCCCGCTGGTCTGGGTTTGCAGGCAGCTACCGGTGAGCGCCCGCTGATTCTGGTGGGTGACGGGGCCTTTCAGATGACCGGATGGGAACTGGGCAACTGCCAGCGCTACGGCTGGGATCCGATCGTGCTGCTCTTCAACAACGCAAGCTGGGAGATGCTGCGGACCTTCCAACCCGAATCCGGATTCAACGATCTGGGTCACTGGGGTTTTGCTGAA
>CAIYGK010000448.1 GCA_903925725.1 uncultured beta proteobacterium
GCGCAAGCCTGGTTCGACACCGTCCTGCCTGGGCCAGGCATTGAGACCATCGCCAAACCCAAGGAGGTCGAGCGCTTATGGCGCGACTTCATGACCGCGCGCGTGGTGCTGGGGCTTGGACTGCTGGTGTTCCAGAGCGTCATCCACGTACTTGGCTCCGCCACGGACAGCAACCTGATCTTGGTCTGTGCGGTTTATTGCGTTCTGGCCGCGGCCATGCGTGTGTGGGCCCGTCCACGCCCGGTCGGTAAGGCCTTCGATGCACAGTGGATCGCCATCGGGGGTGTTGATATTCTGGCTTTTGTGGTGCTGCAAATTATCCAGGGCAGCACCATAAACTACGCACCGCTGTTTGTGCTGCCGGTCTTGATGGCCGCCGTGCTGGGCTCGTTGTTGCTGGCCATGGCGGGCGCAGCAGGTGTAACTCTGCTGCTGTTTATCCACGCGGCCTGGCTATCGTTTCTTATCCCATTCGATGCGGCTGCACATTTTCTGCAAGCAGCTTTGACCGGTGCGGGTTGTTTTGCCATCGCATTTCTTGCCAATCAGATTGCAATCCGCCTGGCTGATGTTGAACTATTGGCGCAGCGCAGTCAGTTGGCCGAGCGCACGCAGCGACAGGTCAATGAACTGGTGATCGAGTCATTGAGCGACGGCATACTGGTGCTCGATCCACGCGGCGTTGTGCACGCCGCAAATCCGGCAGCGCGTCATTTGCTTGGCGCCGCGCATGCAATGGGTGTCAAATCATTTAATCTGGCAGAGTTGGCGGTCTGGCAAGAACTTTTTGATCTGATGACTCTGTGTTTTTCGGACAAAGCAGCCAGGCAAGCCGATGTCACCATCCTGCATGTCGGTGAAGGTCCCCGACGGGTACGGGTGCGAACCCAATTGACCACGGCCCCGGGTGACGGTGGCGAAACTTTGTGTGTCATGTTCATGCAGGATCAACGCGAGATAGAGGCACGCGTGCGCGCCGACAAATTGGCCAGCATGGGTCGCATGTCGGCTGCTGTTGCACATGAAATCCGAAATCCTCTGGCCGCCATCGCCCAGGCCAACGCGCTGCTCGATGAAGACATCAAGGAACCCCGGCACAAGCAACTCACGCAGATGGTCCAGCAAAATGCCCGGCGCCTGGGAAAAATCGTCGAAGAAGTACTTGACATCTCGCGCGTGCAACAGAATGGCGAT
Source organism: uncultured beta proteobacterium (assembly GCA_903925725.1). Taxonomy (GTDB): domain Bacteria; phylum Pseudomonadota; class Gammaproteobacteria; order Burkholderiales; family Burkholderiaceae_C; genus Rhodoferax. The sequence continues at coordinate 1,195 of CAIYGK010000448.1, forward strand.
GCCGTCACATCGAGCGTACTGGGTTTGAGTAGCGAAGTCGACAAAATATGCCATGACTGGCAGCAGCAAACCGATTGCGGGCAACGGTTGCGGCTTACCCTGTCACCTCAGCGCATGCCCGTCATTTTTGAGCCCGAGCATCTACGCCGCGTCCTGGTTAACCTGCTTGACAACGCGCTGCGCCATTCGGACAACCAAATTGGCGCTATCGAGGTCACGGTCAGCACAACAACGTCGGGACAGGCCGCCTTGCGCGTGTGGAGCAACGGACAGCGGATGGATCGATCGGTCGAGAGACATTTATTCGAGCCGTTTTTTTCATCCGAAAGCCGCTCGACGGGTTTGGGCCTTTATATCTGCCGCGAGTTGTGTGAAAAGCAAGGCGCGTCCATAAGCCACCTGCGAACTTCACGGCAAGGCAGTCACGGCCTGCTCGACGGTAACGAATTTCTGGTGACTTTCCAGTCCCCTCAACGGTAACACCATGGATTCAAAAACAAGCCTGA
>CAIYGK010000449.1 GCA_903925725.1 uncultured beta proteobacterium
ACACATTGCTACAGATTCTTTCGGTATCGGTTTTCGAGAAAACCGAGATTTCATGCGCCTTGCAGCCCGATGCAGCAGTTCCAGAAACGCCGCTTTGCGGTAACCAGTTGAATTTGTTCAACTTTTAACCGGACACTACTGGTTTCAAATATGACCAACCAAAGAACAGCCCTCATAACTGGCGTCACTGGCCAAGACGGCTCCTACCTCGCCGAGTTCCTTCTTGAAAAGGGATACATCGTCCATGGTGTCAAGCGTCGCGCGAGTTCCTTCAACACGCAGCGTGTCGACCACATCTATCAAGATCCACACATTGCAAATGCTAACTTCAGGCTTCACTACGGCGATCTGACCGATACCAGCAATTTGGTACGCCTTATTCAGGAAACTCAGCCTGACGAGATCTACAATCTAGGTGCGCAAAGCCATGTAGCCGTAAGCTTCGAGAGTCCAGAATACACAGCCGACGTGGACGCCATGGGTACTCTACGTCTCCTTGAATCCATTCGTATATTGGGACTTGAGAAAAAAACCCGTTTTTATCAGGCCTCGACTAGTGAACTCTATGGGTTGGTGCAGGAGGTCCCACAGAGAGAAACCACGCCTTTCTATCCCCGCAGTCCATACGCTGTGGCCAAGATGTATGCGTATTGGATTACCGTTAATTACCGAGAGGCCTACGGAATCTATGCCTGCAATGGGATTCTATTTAACCATGAAAGTCCGCGGCGTGGCGAGACCTTTGTTACTCGAAAAATTACCCGGGGTTTAGCAAACATTAATCAAGGCTTAGAAAATTGCCTCTATATGGGTAACATCAATGCCTTGCGCGACTGGGGTCACGCCAAAGATTACGTGCGTATGCAGTGGTTGATGTTACAGCAAGATACTGCTGAGGACTTTGTCATTGCCACTGGGGTGCAATACAGCGTGCGTCAGTTCATCGAAAAAGCCGCCGCAGCCTTGGGCATGGAACTTCGTTGGGAAGGTGCGGGTGTTGACGAAGTGGGTTATTGGAATAACCGACCTATCGTTAAGGTCGACCCTCGCTACTTCCGCCCTACGGAAGTCGAAACTCTGCTTGGCGACCCCACTAGAGCCAAAGAAAAACTAGGCTGGGTGCCTGAAATAACGCTGGATGAGATGGTGATAGAAATGGTCGAATCCGACCTTGTAGAAGCCAAGAAACATGCACTGGTCACGAGGCACGGCTACGCAGTTTTCAACGCTCAAGAATGACCGTGAAAAATAGATGAGCAAGATTCGAATCTTACTAACTGGCGGTAGTGGCATGGTGGGGCGTAACCTGCTTGAGCACCCTGCGATCGCAGAGTTTGAAGTCCTCGCGCCTCGCAGCAACGAATTGGATCTGCGGGATTTCAATGCAGTGCAAACCTATTTGCGCCAACAGCAGCCAGACATGGTCATCCATGCGGCTGGCAAGGTGGGGGGGATCCAAGCGAATATGCGGGAGCCCGTAAGTTTTTTGATGGACAACCTGGAAATGGGGCGTAACGTTGTCTGGGCCTCGCATCAGGCTGGTATTAGGCGGTTAATCAATCTGGGCAGCTCTTGCATGTACCCTCGCAACCACTCTGAGCCGCTGCGCGAAGAAATGGTACTCAAGGGTGAGTTGGAGCCCACTAATGAAGGCTATGCCCTCGCCAAGGTTGTGATCGCACGGCTTTGTGAATACATAATGCGTGAGGATGACTGCTTTCGATATAAGACTCTAATTCCGTGCAATATCTATGGCCGCCACGATAAGTTCGATCCGGTGCATTCTCACCTTGTGCCGGCGATCATCCACAAAGTTCATCAGGCCAAGCAAAACGGTGATAAGACTGTGGAGATATGGGGCGACGGCACTGCGAGACGCGAATTTATGTATGCAGGCGACTTGGCTGATGCTCTATTGCTCGCTATAAACCGGTTTGACAAATTACCCAACTGCATGAACGTTGGTTTGGGGCATGACCACACCATTAATGACTATTACCAATCCGCCGCTGAGGTGCTGGGGTACTCGGGGGGCTTTATTCACGATCTCAGCAAACCCGTGGGGATGGCACGTAAGTTGGTCAGCGTGGAGCGACAGAAGGCATGGGGATGGTCATCGCGCCATGCCTTGCGTGATGGTATCGAAAAAACGTACAGCTACTATTTGAAAGAACAGCAAAAATGAATGTTAAGTTTCCACTAGCCACCGCATCTTGGGGTAAAGAGGAGCTAGACGCTATGCACCGCGTTATCGACTCCGGGAAGTTCACCATGGGCATCAATGTGCAGAAATTTGAGCGAGATTTTGCGCAATACATCGGTAGTCGGCATTGTGTGATGGTCAATTCCGGTTCTTCGGCCAATTTACTCATGGTGGCTGCGCTGTTCTACACCAAGAATTCCAAGTTGAGACTCCAGCGGGGTGATGAAGTCATCGTGCCAGCAGTATCGTGGAGTACCACGTATTATCCCCTGTATCAATACGGGTTGAAGATTAAGTTCGTCGATATTGACGTGCACACTTTGAACTACGATCTTGACCAGTTAGAGCAAGCTGTTACCGAAAAGACCCGTGCGATCATGGCGGTAAATCTCCTCGGCAACCCAAATGATTTTGGGCGTATCAAGCAGATCATCGGTCAGCGCGACATCATCTTGATGGAAGATAACTGCGAGTCGATGGGAGCCACCTACCAAGGCAAACAAGCCGGCACCTTTGGGGTGATGGGAACATTCAGTTCCTTCTTTAGTCACCACATATCCACCATGGAGGGTGGACTTATTGTGACGGACGATGAAGAAATTTATCAAATCCTGTTGTCGATCCGGGCTCATGGATGGACACGCAACCTGCCAAAAACAAACCTTGTGTGTAGTGACAAGAGCGACGATCCCTTTGAAGAAGCCTTCCGTTTCGTGCTCCCCGGCTATAACGTCCGACCGCTGGAATTGGAAGGAGCATTAGGAGTAGAACAATTAAAGCGTTTGCCAGAACTGATTAAAGAGCGTCGAAAAAATGGCAGGCTTCTGCAAATGACGCTCATTAGTCACCCAGACATCATCATCCAACAGGAAATTGGTGAAAGCAGTTGGTTTGGCTTCAGCTTGGTCATTCGTCCCGACAGTTGTATGACCCGCAAAACACTGGTTTTGAAGCTTCAGGAACTAGGCTTCGAGTGTCGCCCAATTGTGGCTGGTAACTTTGCCAAGAACGAAGTCGTTAAATACTTCGATTCAGAAGTCTTTGGCAGATTGAAAAACGCAGAGTATGTTGATCGAAACGGCCTGTTCATCGGGAATCATCATTATCCGATTACAGAAGCTATTGAGGCACTAAAACAGTTAACTTAATTTACAATATGACAGTTGTTGTTCGTACTCACGGTGGCCTAGGCAATCAAATTTTCCAAATTCTCTTTGCTAGGTTGTGCGCGCAAACATTGGATACAGATTACGCAGAAATCCATGACAGAAACTACGAACACCATTTCGCCAGATCATTGGAGATTCGGCAGGCGCCTGCCGTTGCAACAAAGCGACAGCACCTGATCTCGGCTTTGCGAGCTCCAAAGTTACTTCTGCGATTAAATCTCCTTGAAATTGAGAAGGTTGTCATTTTGGGTGATACCTTTCTCGACGGCTATTTCCAGCGTGCGATTGACTATGCACCATTTCCTGATGAACTTCTTGAAGCC
>CAIYGK010000450.1 GCA_903925725.1 uncultured beta proteobacterium
TGAAGTTGCTGCCAGGGATGTTGCCATGCACGTTGCGGCCATGAAACCTGTGGCTCTATCCAGCGCCGACGTACCTGCAGAGCTGGTCGCCAAAGAGCGTTCAGTCGCGGCCGCGAAAGCGGCCGAAGATGCCGCCGTTGCGACCGCTGCGGGCAAGCCCGTGCAATCGGCGGAGATCGTGAACAAGCGCATTGATGGCAGCGTGCAAAAATTCCTGCGAGAGGTTTCGCTGCTCAATCAATCCTTCGTCAAGAACGATAAACTTACCGTTGAACAGATGCTCAAGTCAACGGACACCGTTGTGAAGAGTTTCACCTTGTATGTCGTGGGCGAAGGTATTGCAAAGAAGGTGGACGACTTTGCAGCCGAGGTGGCGGCACAGGTGGCTGCCGCCAAACAAGCAAGCTGATCTGTTGAAGCAGTTAGCAACGGGTTCTCCATTGATGTCGTACTAAGGAGCTATATGCCGATCACCAAACCAGCCTACAAGCGCATTCTGCTCAAGCTGTCTGGCGAGGCGTTGATGGGCGATGATCAGTTCGGTATCAATCGCAATACCATTGTTCGAATTGTCAAGGAAGTGGCTGAAGTGACACGCCTCGGTGTCGAAGTTGCTGTTGTCATCGGTGGGGGTAATATTTTTCGGGGTGTCGCTGGCGGTTCTGTTGGCATGGACCGGGCGACTGCGGATTACATGGGTATGCTGGCTACGGTGATGAACTCCCTGGCTCTGGGTGACACGATGAACAAGGCAGGATTGACGGCTCGCGTGATGTCCGCCATTGCGATCGAGCAGGTGGTTGAACCCTACGTCAGACCGAAGGCCTTGCAATACCTTGAAGAGGGCAAGGTGGTGATTTTCGCCGCCGGCACCGGCAATCCATTTTTCACCACTGACACCGCGGCTGCGTTGAGAGGTGCCGAAATCGGCGCCGAAATCGTGCTCAAGGCCACCAAGGTTGATGGCGTTTACACAGCAGACCCGAAGAAAGACGCGCAGGCTACGCGCTACAGCAAGATCACTTTTGATGAGGCCATGTCCCGCAATCTTGGCATCATGGATGCCACGGCGTTTGCCTTGTGCAGAGATCAGAAGTTGCCGGTCAAGGTTTTTTCCATATTCAAGCATGGAGCTCTTAAGCGCGTGGTGATGGGCCAGGATGAAGGTACTCTGGTTTATGTCTGACTGTGTCAAAATCGCGACAAGTAAATAGCGTTAGGCGAAAGGTCGACCAAGGAGAAAAAAGTGCCTATTACCGAGATCAGAAAAGCGGTTGAAGTGAAGATGGACCAATCCATCAGTGCCTTCAAGAACAATCTCAGCAAGATCCGTACCGGACGAGCCAACCCGGCGCTGCTCGATTCAGTTCATGTCGACTATTACGGTGCCATGTTGCCGATCAGTCAAGTGGCCAACGTGTCCTTGCTGGATGCTCGTACCATCAGCGTCCAACCGTGGGAAAAAGGGATGGGGCCAAAGATTGAGAAAGCGATTCGAGACAGTGATCTGGGTCTCAATCCTTCGTCTATGGGTGATTTGCTGCGTGTCCCGATGCCTGCGATGTCGGAAGAACGTCGCAAGGAGCTAACCAAGGTCGTCAGGCACGAGGGCGAAACTGCAAAGATCGCAGTGCGCAACCTGCGGCGCGATGCCAATGAAGCCGTCAAGAAGGCGGTTAAAGACAAACTTGCCTCAGAGGACGATCAAAAGCGCTCCGAGACGGAAATCCAGAAGGTGACAGACCGTCACATCGTTGAAATCGATAGGCTTGTCGCAGCCAAAGAGCAGGACATCATGGCGGTTTGAATGCCGCTGCAACCATGAACCAGGTACCACACCACATCGCCGTTGTGATGGATGGCAATGGGCGTTGGGCCACCAGGCGTTGTCTGCCCCGTGTTGCTGGACACAAGCAGGGGGTCGTGTCGCTGCGTCGATGTGTCAAGGCCTGCGCGCAGCGTGGCGTAGGTGTATTGACTGTTTTTGCGTTTTCATCCGAAAACTGGAGTCGACCGATTGAGGAGGTTTCGGGCCTGATGTCTCTGTTTGCCATGGCACTGGCCAGAGAGGTTCCGAGACTTCAGGCCGATGGAGTTCGAATGTATTTTGTCGGTGAGCGCTTTGGTCTTTCAGAGAGAATGGTGGCAGGCATTGAAGGTGCTGAACGTGCCACCGCTTCCAATTCCCGCCTGATTCTGAACATTTGTTTCAATTACGGTGGGCGCTGGGATATCGTTCAAGCTGCCAAGAAGGTGGCAGAACAGGGCATTGCGGTGAATGAAGCAACCCTGAACGCCGCCATGGCCATGGCGCACGTGGCGGATCCTGACCTCGTGATTCGCACGGGCGCAGAACAGCGCATCAGCAA
>CAIYGK010000451.1 GCA_903925725.1 uncultured beta proteobacterium
CCCGAGATAGACATGCGGGAGCTTGAGAGACTGTGCCTGCGCAATCTGCCACAGGACGTTGTAGGTTCCGAAACTGTCGCTGTTGTGCCCAGCTTCGTAAAAGGTGTAGACGGCCGAAATTCCATCGTCGAGCAGATCAATGATCGAGACCATCAGCAATTGGCCCAGCGCGCCATCGGTGGCAGGTGCGCGAAACTCGACCAGGCGTGAATTGACCCGGCTTTGCAGCAGGAACTGCTGGTACTGCTCAACGCTGTCCTGATCCATTCCACCACCGGCATGGCGTTCATACTGGTAACGCTGGTACAGGTCGTAGTGCTCCTGTAAAAAAAAGAGATCCATCACCCGGGTTTCAAGCGTTGAGTGACGCAACCAGGCACGGCGCTGACTTCGGCTGGGCTGGAATTGGCTAACGTCCACCCGTATCGGTACACAGGCGTGACAGGCATCGCAATGGGGGCGGTAGGTGAACATTCCGCTGCGGCGAAAACCTCGATTGACCAGTTCAGAGTAGGTGCCGGTGGTAATCAGATGACTTGGTGTGGCCACTTCCGACCGAGCCTGCTCACCGGGCAGGTAGCTACAGGCGTAGGCAGCCGTGGCATAGAACTGCAGGGTTTGCAGGGGCAGATCGTTCAGGTTTGTCACTTTGGCGCAGCCGTTTCCGGCAACAAAAGGTTCCAGTAGCGGGGTTCGAACTGCCATTGTGGACCGACTTGTATGACCCCGTCGCTCACGTGCCGAAGAAACGCCTCGCGGGAGATTTCACGCGCACCGAGCGATGCCAGATGGCGCGTATTTTGCTGGCAATCAATGCGATCGATGCCATGCGCGCGGCAGAAACCGACCAATGCGGCCAGGGCGAATTTTGAAGCATTGCTGGCGCTGCTGAACATCGATTCGCCGAAAACAAATTTCCCCAGTGCCACGCAATACAGGCCTCCAGTCAGCGTGCCGTCGATCCATGTCTCGACGCTGTGGGCCAGGCCGGCCCGGTGCATAGCGCAGTAGGCGGCGATCATGTCGGGCACGATCCAGGTGCCACCTTGTCCGTCGCGCCGGCTCCTGGCGCAGGCCTGAATTACCTGTGCAAAGGCCGAATCGATGCGAATTTCACAACTGCTATTGTTCCGAAACCGCGTCAGCGATTTGCGAAAAGATGGATGCAGGCGAAAGGCGCCAACATTGAGCACCATTCTCGGGTTCGGGCTCCACCACAGAATGGGTTGTCCTTCGCTGAACCACGGAAAGATCCCTTTACCGTAGGCCAGGCGCAAGGTCTCGACATCGAGTGCGCCACCTGCGGCGAGCAAACCCGGAGCCGGCGAACCCGCGTCCCAGGCCTGACTGGCGGGCGGGAATGCTTGGCCTGGTGCGAGCCATGTGAGCGCTGTGCTGGGTGCTGCCATGCACAGACTGTATCCGATGGTCTGGCATGAATAGTCAGTCTCTCCAGAGGGAAAGGCGGAGCCAGCCGTTACAATACGGGCATGTCGGGGCGTAGCGCAGCCTGGTAGCGCATCTGGTTTGGGACCAGAGGGTCGAAGGTTCGAATCCTTTCGCCCCGACCATGTCTTTCTTTCTCACGATCTCTGCCCGTAGCTCAGTTGGATAGAGCAACAGCCTTC
>CAIYGK010000452.1 GCA_903925725.1 uncultured beta proteobacterium
CAAAAACCGTGCGCGTGCAAAATATCCTTGATCGGTTAGTATCGTTTCCTTCATACCTTCGGCCGCAACCAAGAGGCACCATTCAGCGTGGCAATTGCAACTATCAATCGCATGATTCTCTGGTTCGACGAGGCCTTTCGCGCGCTGTCAGCGAAAGTCTCGATGATCGAAGTCGAGCAATTGGCCGTGCTGATTCACCACTCCATGGACTCGAAAGCCCGAGCCTTCCATACCACGCGCCACGTGTTCAGCATTGGCGAGGGCATGAAGCCCTTGCAGATGCTCGCTGCAGTCTTTCACGACGTGGTTTACTACCAACTCGATGATGGGTTTCCGGCACGGCTGGCTGCCTTGCTGCAGGATGTCACGCGCAAAGAAAACGGCGCCCTGATCCTGCAGCCGATCCGCCCGGATGACCACGCCACTGCCTTGTGTGCAGACATTTTTGGTTTTACCCCAGGGCAGATATTGCCACTGCATTGCGGCATGAATGAGTTTCTCAGCGCGGTCGCAGCGGCTCGGCTGTTGCAGCCCCACCTGACAAAGCCACAGTTGATTGCCGTACTTGCCTGCATTGAGGCGACTATTCCGTTTCGGGAACGGGACGCACAAGGTCGGACAGCGGCAGAAACGCTGGCGCAACGGGTTCAGGCATGCATCACAAAACTCCAGCCCGAGCCCGCCCTGACTGAGCAGGAGTTGGCAGGCTTCGTCAAGACGGTGGTGACCGATGCGGTCATGCTGGCCAACCGGGACGTTGCGGGTTTTACCGAGGCGGACCCGGGAAGCTGTTTGTCCAATACCTGGTTGCTGATCGAAGAATCCAACGCCCCTCTGGCTGCGGTCGGTGTTTATTCGCTGCAGGAGTATCGGAGTGCCCTTCTGCGCATGGACGTTTTCTTGAGGAATCTCAATCCCGCACTTGTTTGTCAGAGCTATGACGGTTTCCCAGATGCCAACACACTTGCGAAGATGGAAGCGGTGGCCAGCCGAAACATTGCCTTCTCATCGGATTTTCTCGGTACGAAATTGACATCGATTGCGATCATTGAGGCTTTGGCCAGGTGCACAGGCACCGACTGCCCCATCGCCATGTTGCTCGGTGATATCAACAGCGCCTACGGACGACCGGAACGGGTGGAAGACTTCTTGCCCGAGCCGCCATCGGAACAAGCCACCAACAGCCAGTTGCTTGCGGTATTGGAACAAGGACGCTCCCTGGAATCCGTGAACGATTTGACCGAATCGAAATTGACCGCGTTTGTGTATCGCTCCTTAGGGGATGCGGGCACACGTCAAACGCTGGAGCAGGCAAAGCGAATGTTTGAAGGAAGTTTGTCGCCGAAAGCGTTTTTGACAAATTTGGACCGCGAAATGGTTCGCGCCATCATTCGGGCGTGCGCAAAAATTTCCCTGTCCCGCGGCGAAGCGCTCATGGCCCTGCAAAGCAGTCTGTAAGCCGACCATCATGCGCGCCAGCGATGGGTGCCCACGGTGAAGTTGGTGGTTTCTTGGCAAAATGGGGTTAACAAACCCGTCAGCACTATAAGAAGGACAAGCTCAAAATGACATCCCTATCCAGCAAGTTTCTGCTCACAGGTCTGATTCTGATATTGGCATCAGCTCCGCTAATCGCACAAACGCAAGCGCCGACCGAGGCGGTCGGCATTGTCAAGACTGTGAGTGGCGAGGCCTGGGTCATCACGGCCGGGCAGCGTGTCAAGGCACAGGCCCAGACAAATGTTTTTCTGGGCAGTCAACTCAAAACCAGCAAAGGCGCATCGCTGGGCGTGACGTTCAAAGACAACACCCTGATGTCCTTTGGGCCCGATACGGAATTAACGGTCGATGAGTACCTTTTCGCACCGGCGCAGGGACAACTCAAACTGGGAGCGCGGCTGGACAAGGGCAGCTTGAATTATGTTTCCGGCGTCATCGCCAAGCTCAAACCCGATGCGGTCTCGGTCAAGACGCCGACCGGGACCATCGGCATACGCGGCACCCAGTTCCTGGCCAAAGTGGAAGCAGCTCCCGCGTCCAACTGAGATTGGAGATTCGCATGCTTTCAAGAATTCAACTGACAGTATTGAACCTGGCGCTGCTGACCAGTGTTGGCGCACTGGCGCAAACACTACCGGCCCCGCTGGTCCAGGCTGTGCGCAAGGCGGTTGTGAGCAACCCCGAGGTGCAGGCGCGCTGGAACGGCTTCAAGGCGGCCGACAGTGAGCGTGATATGGCGCGTGGCGGCTATTTCCCACAACTCGACCTCAACGCAAGCAGCGGCCGCGAGAGCCGGGAGTCGCCACTGGCTCCAGTGGGTGGCTACGGAACTTATAACTTCAACAGCACGCAGCTCGCGCTGACGCAAATGCTGTTTGACGGCATGTTCACCGTCAACGAAGTCAAACGCCTGGGCTACGCCAAGCTGACGCGCTACTACGAACTGAGTGAAGCCACTGAAACAGCGGCGCTCGAAGCCGTGCGCGCCTACGCCGACGTTCTGCGCTACCGCGAACTGGTGGACGCTGCCACGCAAAACTACGCCGAGCACAAGCAGGTGACAGCGCATGTGGAAGAGCGCGCTGCAGGCGGTGTCGGACGTGGCGTCGATGTGGAACAGGCCAACGGCCGGCTTGCATTGTCGGAGTCCAATCTGCTGACCGAATTGACCAACCTGCACGATGTCAGCGCACGCTACCTGCGTGTGGTGGGCGAAAAACCACCCGCCAGCCTGCCCTCGCTGCCGGACCCGTTCAAGCTCGGCACGTTGCCGGACTCGATCACCGTTCTGATGCGCGATGGTTTGCAGGGCAGCCCGACGCTCAACGCCGCCGTGGAGAACACGCGCGCCTACAAAACGGCCATTGCCACGCGCAAGTCACCCTATATGCCGCGCGTTGACGTTCGCGCTTACGCCAGCAACGAGAACAACACCGGCGGCATCAGTGGCAATACGCGTGTTAATGGTGTTGAGGTTGTGCTGAACTACAACCTGTTCCGTGGCGGTGCGGACGCAGCCCGTGAACGCCAGGCGGTGGACCAGAGCGAACAGGCGCGCGATCTGCAGGAGAAAGCCTGCCGCGACGTGCGCCAGACCCTCTCCATTGCCTATAGCGATGTGCGCAGCCTGAGCGAGCAGCAGCGCTACATGGACCAGCACCGGCTGGCAACCGAGAAGTCGCGTGAGGCCTATCGCCAGCAGTTCGACATTGGCCAGCGCACGCTCTTGGACTTGCTCGACAGTCAGAACGAATTCTTTGAAGCCAGCCGCGCCTACATCAATGCACGCTACAACCAGGTGTCAGCGCAAGCCCGTACGCTGGCGGGCATGGGCCAGTTGCTGAGTGCCATGGGTGTGAGCCGTGCCGATGTACCCAGCACGAAGGACGCCGGTCAGGATCGCACCCGCATCGATGCGGCCGAGTTGTGTCCGGCGGAAGTGAGCGCAATCGACACGGTCGACAGCATCAAAGCGCGCTTTGCCCCGGCACCGAAACGCCCCGTTGCGGCTGGTTCCTATGTTGTCCTGATCCCGAGTCCGGATGGCAGCATCGGTCGGGTCACCGTGCAGGGCAAACAGGGCCAGCAGGTTCTGACCAAATCTGGCGAAATGGCCTTGATGGATGGCAGCGCTGCCCCCACCAACGTGAGCAAGCAGCAACTGGACCGCGACTTTGGCGCTGCCGTTGCGGCTCTGCCCGCAGTTCCCGAGCAGTTTGTGCTTTATTTCAATAAGGGCGGCACCAAGTTGACCAAGGAGTCCCAGGCGCAGTTGCCTGACATTCTGGCGCGCGCACGGGCACGCAAAGTGCTCGACATCTGGTTGATCGGTCATACCGATACCGTGGGCAGCGTCGAGCACAACCAGTCCTTGGGGCTCAAGCGTGCCAAGGCAATTGCCAAGCAGATGGAGCAGTTGGGCCTGAAAGACACAGCCGTCACCGTTGAATCCTATGGCAACAGCAGCCC
>CAIYGK010000453.1 GCA_903925725.1 uncultured beta proteobacterium
AAGCCCGATGTGCGCTTTGTGGCGCATCTGGACATGCCAAAGAACATCGAAGGCTATTACCAGGAAACGGGTCGCGCCGGTCGCGATGGTGAGCCGGCCGACGCCTGGATGTGCTACGGCCTGCAGGACGTGGTGAACCAGCGCCGCATGATTGATGAAAGCCCGGCTGAAGAAGAATTCAAGCAGGGACTGCGCGGCAAACTCGACGCCCTGCTGGGTCTGGCCGAGGCCACCGACTGCCGGCGTGTGCGTCTGCTCGCCTACTTTGGTGAGGTGTATGTACCTCCGGATCCCGTTGGGGAGGTGCAATTTCCCGCCGGGCCGCCCCAAGGGAAATTAGTCCCCTTGGGGGGCAGCGCAGCACACGGAGTGGCAAGCGTGGGGGCCTGTTGCGACAACTGCCTGCATCCGCCAGCCGTCTGGGACGGCACCGATGCCGCGCGCAAGTTGCTCAGCACCATCTACCGCGTGCACCAGATGGACGGCATAAGCTACGGCGCCGTTCACATCACCGACATTCTGCGCGGCAAGAAGAGCGAGAAAGTGGTTCAGCGCGGGCATGACAGTCTGAGCACTTTCGGCCTGGGCGCGGAGTTCAGCGAAGTGCAACTGCGCGGCGTGCTGCGCCAGCTGATTGCGATTGGCGCGGTCAACGTGGACGCGCAGGCTTTCAACACCTTGAAGCTGACGGACGCCTCCCGCGCCGTGCTTCGCGGTGAAATGCAAGTGCGCCTGCGTGAATCGGTTTCTACGCCGGCGCCGCGCAGAGCGAAACGCGACAGCGCCAGGGTACCGGTGAAGCTGGCGGCGGCGCTGGATGAACAGGCGCAAAGCCGCTACCTGGCGCTCAAAGCCTGGCGGGCCGAAGTGGCACGAGAACACAATTTGCCAGCCTACGTGATTTTTCACGACGCCACACTGGCTGCCATCGCGCAGAATGCGCCGCAGTCGCTGACCGACCTGCAGGGCGTCAGCGGTCTGGGCGTCAAGAAGCTCGAAGCCTATGGGCAACAGGTATTGCGTTTGTTGGCCAGCGTGTGAGAATGGATCGCCACCACGGAATTGAAGGGAATCAGCCATGAGCAAAATGGGCGAGCAGACCGACCAGCGCATCGCTCTGATCACCGGAGCCAATACCGGTATCGGTCGCGTCACTGCGCGTGAACTGGCCAAGCAGGGCATGCACGTGTTCGTTGCCTGCCGCTCGCGTGAGCGCACGCAGGACTTGTTCGACGAGATTAAGGCGGTCGCACCCTCTGCCAATGTGGAGTGGCTCGCGCTCGACCTGGCCAGTTTCGATTCGATCCGGCAATGTGCCGAGACTTTTCTGGCGCGCGGTTTGCCACTGCATCTGCTGATCAACAACGCCGGTCTGGCCGGCTCCAAAGGGCTGACCAAAAGCGGTTTCGAGCTGGCCTTTGGCGTCAACCACGTTGGGCATTTTCTGCTGACCCAACTGCTGCTGGAGCGCATCAAGAGTTCGGCACCAGCGCGCATTGTGACGGTGGCCAGCCGTGCCCACTACCGGGCACCTGGCATTGACTGGCAGGCGGTTCGCGAACGCACGCGTTCTGCCTCTGCAGTAGCCGAGTACGGAGTTTCCAAACTGGCCAACGTCCTGTTCAGCGCTGAACTGGCACGCCGCCTTGCAGGCAGCGGTGTCACCACCTATTCACTGCATCCCGGCGTAGTCGCATCGGACGTCTGGCGCAGCCTGCCCTGGCCGGTGCGATCTCTCATCAAACTGTTCATGATCTCGACCGAGCAGGGAGCTGCCACGACACTGCACTGCGCGACCTCAGCCAGCGTTGCAAGTGAGTCCGGCCTGTACTACGACAGCTGCCGCAGCAGGAACCCGAGCAAGGTAGCGCGTGATCCAGAACTTGCGACGCTTCTCTGGAAGAACAGCGAAGACTGGGTGCGCTAGCAGACTGTCTGCTGCGCTCTTGAAACGCAGGATTCTGCATCACAATGCCAATCCGACCTCCGCTATGGCTACTTGCGCTGACCGCAGCGTCCATGCTGAGCGCTTGCGTTCCTCCTCAGCCCCAACAAGTTCCGCCACCGCCACCGCCGCCACCACCACCACCACCGACTCAGTTATCCGCTCCCGTCCGGGTCACGGTCTCATTGGCTACCACGCCGCTGGCTTACCGCAAAGACGCTGCGGCCCATGTGTACAGCATGAACAGTCCGCGCATCATGAAGGGCAAACTGCCGCCCAACCTCTATGCAGTGGGTGTTCTGCAGGTTGAGGTGGGTCCGCGCGGAGAAGTGAGGGCAACGAATTGGATGCGCGCACCCAGACATGCGCCTGAAGTAATGCGGGAAATCGAGCGTATTGTTCGTGCCGCCGATCCGTTTCCAGCGCCAGTACGCCTGGGCAAGGTGACCTACACGGACACCTGGCTGTGGGACAAGAGTGGTAGCTTCCAGCTTGACACCCTGACTGAGGGTCAGGACTAGAGAGCAAGGCTGATTCAGCGTGGCTGGGCGTCCGCCGTCCAGCCGCCACCGAGCACCCGGTACAGCGTTACCAGATTTTGCAGGTACTGGGTCTGCAGCTGCAGTTGCGCCTGCTGCGCGGCAAACAGCGAGCGCTGGGCATCAAGCGCGTCCAGGTAGCTGGCAGCACCACTGCGGTAGCGCAACTCGGCCAGGCGGTAGCGGTCCTGTTCGGCGAGCAGTTGGGCCTGCTGCGCGCGCAACTGTTCGCCCAAGGTGGCGCGTCCGGCCAGGGCATCAGCCACTTCCCTGAAAGCCGACTGGATGGCACGCTCATATTGAGCCACGGCGATGTCGCGACTCAGCTCCGATAGCTTCAGGTTGGTCTGGTTGCGACCAGCGTCGAAGATCGGTTGCAGCAATTGCGGCGTAAAGCTCCAGGCGTTCAGGCCACCACTGAAAAGGCCGTCGAGTTCGGTGCTGGCGCTGCCAAGACTGCCGGTCAGGCTGATGCGCGGGAAGAAGGCGGCACGCGCAGCGCCAATGCTGGCATTGGCGGCGATCAATTGCTGTTCAGCCTGGCGCACGTCGGGTCGGCGCAGCAGCACTTCGGAGGCTAGACCTACCGGCAGATCTGGCAAGGCCCCCACGCCCGATAGCGGTCCTGCCGAGCAAGCGGCAGGCAGCGCTTGCCCCACCAGGAGCACCAGTGCATTCTCGTCAAGCGCGCGCTGGCGCGTGGCCTGCGCCAGCGTAACGCGGGCAGATTCAAGCAGGGACTCGGCCTGGCGTAGATCGATCTGCGAACTCGCGCCATTGTCAAAGCGCAGTTTGATGAGCCGGTACGAATCCTCGCGCGTGACCAGAGTATGGCGCGTCACTCGCAGCAGTTCTTCGTCGCCCTGCAAGGCAAAGTAGCTGTTGGCGACAGTCGCCAAGAGGCTGATCTGCACTGCCTTGCGCGCTTCCTCGGTGGCGAGGTACTGTGCCAGCGCCGCATCGGCCAGGCTGCGAACGCGCCCGAACAGATCGAGCTCAAAGGCACTGACCAGAACTCCGGCCGAGTAAACGCTGGCCAGCGTCGTCGCCGTCGGTGGCTGGCGCGCCCAGGTCACGCCGGCATTGACGGTCGGTAACTGGTCGGCGCGACGCAGATCGAGCTGACCGCGTGCCTGCTCGATGTTGAGCACTGCCAGCTTCAGGTCCCGGTTGTTCTGCAAGGCCAGTGTGATGAGTTGGCGCAAGCGTTCATCGCCAAAGAACTTCTGCCACTCCGGCATCGCCGCCGGTGCGATCCCCGCAGCACCGGCCGGTTGACCCGGAAAGTTGGCGGCCACTGGCAAGACGGGCAACTTCAGCGGCGGTGCCATGGAACTACAGCCGCTCAAAGCCAAAGCCAGCAGGTACAGCTTGCTGCGCGCGCTCATGGCTTTGCCTCCGTTACCACTGGCGCGCCGGGCGTGTCGTCGTTGTTCTCATGCGCATATTTCTTTCGCTGGCGCTCACTGCCCTTGAAGATGCGGCGCACCACGACGAAGAACAGCGGTACAAAGAAAACGGACAGGCTGGTCGCCGAGATCATGCCGCCCATCACGCCGGTGCCAATCGCATGCTGGCTGGCCGAGCCGGCGCCGTTCGCCACCACCAGCGGCAGCACGCCCAGAATGAAAGCCATGGAGGTCATCAGGATAGGCCGAAAGCGCAGGTGCGCGGCTTCCAGTACTGCATCGACCAGGCTGCGGCCCTGCGCGTGCAGATCTTTCGCAAATTCGATGATCAGCACCGCGTTCTTGGCTGAGAGGCCAATGATGGTGATCAGGCCGACCTTGAAGTAAATGTCATTCTCCAGTCCGCGCAGTCCGGTGGCCAATGTCACGCCGAGCACGCCCAGCGGCACCACCAGGATCACGGCAAACGGGATCGACCAGCTCTCGTAGAGCGCGGCCAGGCAAAGGAACACCGCCAGCAGCGAGAACGCGAACAGGTAGATCGCGGTCGAGCCGGAGAGCTTTTCCTCACGCGACTGTCCGGTCCATTCATAGGCAAAGCCCGGCGGCAACTGGCCGACCAGTCGTTCCATCTCGGCCATGGCCGCGCCAGTGCTCTGTCCTGGCGCCGGCTCGCCGGCGATGCGAATAGTCGGGTAGCCGTTGTAGCGAATGGTCTGCATGGGGCCGGTGATCCATTGCGTGCTGGCAAAGGCCGACAGCGGCACGGGTTGACCGGCGCTGTTGAGGGCATTGATTCTCAGCAGGTCTTCGGGCTGCATGCGCGTCGGCGCATCGGCCTGCACCACGACACGCTGCACGCGGCCAGCGTTCGGGAAGTCGTTGACGTAGGACGAGCCCAGCGCGGTCGAGAGCGAAGTGTTGATGGCGCTAAAACTCACGCCCAGCGCACTCGCCTTGTCGCGGTCAATATTGAGCTGCAACTGCGCGGCGTCCTCCAGACCGTCGGGACGCACAGCGGTCAGCAACTTGCTCTGTGCCGCCATGCCGAGCAACTGGTTGCGCGCCGCGACCAGCGCGTCATGGCCGCTGCCGCCGCGGTCCTGCAATCGCATGGCAAAGCCGTTGGCGCGACCGAGCTCAGGGATGGGCGGTGGGCTGACCGGGAAGATGATGGCATCGCGGATCACGGACAGCGCGCCGAAGGCACGTCCGACCAGTCCCTGCGCCGAATGGCCAGCGCCACTGCGCTCCTTCCAGTCCTTCAGTGTGATGAAAGCCAGGCCAGTGTTCTGACCGCTGCCAGCAAAGCTGAAGCCCAGGATGCTGACCATGCTCTCGATCTCGGGTTGCTTGAGCATGAATTCTTCCACGCGGTTCATCACGGCGCCTGTCCGGTTCACGGTGGCGCCCGGTGGCAATTGCACGTTGACCAGGATGTTGCCCTGGTCTTCGTTGGGCAGGAAGGAAGTCGGTAAGCGGTTGAGCAGCAACACGACGACGGCGATGATGGCGGCATACAGAATCAGGAAGCGCCCGGTCTTCTTGAGCAGACGTGCCACCCAGCTCTCGTAACCCTTGGCCGTGGCCGAGAAGCCGCGGTTGAACCAGCCGAAGAAGCCGGTCTTGGCGTGGTGGTGCCCCGCTTCAACCGGTTTGAGCAGGGTGGCGCACAGTGCCGGCGTGAATGACAGCGCCATGAAAGCCGAGAACAGGATGGAGGACAGCATCACCACCGAGAACTGACGGTAGATGTTGCCGATGGAACCGCTGAAGAAGGCCAGAGGCACGAACACCGACACCAGCACCACCGTGACACCGATGATGGCATTCGAGATCTGGCTCATCGCCTTGCGCGTGGCAGCGAGCGGCGACAGGCCCTCGGTGCTCATGATGCGCTCAACGTTTTCCACCACGACGATCGCATCGTCGACGACGATGCCGATCACCAGCACCATGCCGAACATGGTCAGCACATTGATCGAGAAGCCAAGTGTTTGCAGCACCGCGAAGGTGCCCATCAGCGCGATCGGCACGACCAGTGTCGGGATCAGGGTGTAGCGGAAGTCCTGCAGAAACAGGTACATCACCAGGAACACCAGAATCACCGCTTCGATCAGCGTTTCAATCACCTGGCGGATCGAGATCTCCACGAAGCGCGAGCTGTCGAAGGGAATGACTGCGGTCACGCCCGGCGGGAAATAGGGCGAGAGCTCCTGCAGGCGCTTCTTGATCGCCTTGGCTGTGGCCACTGCGTTGCCGGTGGGCGAGAGCTGCACGCCGATGCCAGTGGAGGCCTTGCCGTCCAGCCGGGACTGTGTGCTGTAGGACTGGGCGCCGAGTTCGACCCGCGCCACGTCCTTGAGACGAACCGTGGAACCGTCGGCGTTGGCGCGCACCACGACCTCGCCGAATTCGCCGGCCGAGAGCAACTGGCCTTTGACGACGACAGTGGCGAAGATCGCCTGGCCCGGCAGATTCGGCAGATCGCCGATCGTGCCCGATGCCACTTGTGCGTTCTGCGCCGAGATCGCCGCGATCACGTCATTGGAGGACAGTTTGTAGCCAACCAGTTTGGCCGGGTCGATCCAGATCCGCATCGCACGCTCCGTGCCGAACAACTGGGCCTGACCGACGCCGGGGATGCGCTGGATTTCAGGCAGCACGTTGCGCGAGGCGTAATCGCCCAGCGCCACCGGGTCGATTCGTGGATCGCTCGACGACAGGATGGTAAAGAGCAGAAAATTGGTGCGTGCCTTGTCCACCCGCACGCCCTGCTGCGTCACTGCTTGTGGCAGGCGTGGTGCGGCGCGGCTCAAACGGTTTTGCACATCGACCTGCGCCAGATCGGGGCTGGTGCCGGGCTCGAAGCTCAGCGTGATGGACCCCGTGCCGTCGGCCTGCGCTACCGACTCAACGTAAATCAGACCCGGCGAGCCGTTCATTTCGCGCTCAATCACGCTCAGCACACTGTCTTCAAGCGTTTGCGCCGAGGCACCCGGATAGGCCGCCGAGACAATGATCGATGGCGGCGCTACCGACGGGTATTGCGCTACCGGCAACTGCGTGACGGCCACGGCGCCGAAGACGACGATGAAGAGGGCAATGACCCAGGCAAAGATGGGCCGGTCGATAAAGAATTGCGCCATGCCGCTTCCCTTAGGACTGTTTGGCCGCAGAGGCAGCCGAGGCCGGGGCGGCGGCAGCTGGCGCCTGGCTCCATGGCACCGGCTTGGCCTTGGCCTTGCCCTGGAGCTTCTGGAAGCCGTCCACGATGACCTGCTCGCCCGGCTTCAAACCTTCGAGCACCACCCACTGCTCATCTTTCGCAGTCCCCACCTTCACCGCCCGCGTGCTGACACTGCCGTCCGCTGCGACGACCTTGACACTGTCGCCCTGGGAATTGCGCTGCACCGCCTGTTGCGGCAGCAGCATGGCGGCGCTGACGGCGGCCTGCTCGAGGCGCGCTCGCACATACATCCCAGGCAGCAGCACGCCCTTCGGATTAGGCACCTCGGCGCGCAGCGTGATCTGACCCGAACTGGGGTCAACCGACAGATCCGAGAACAGAAGTCTGGCCGGCAGCGCGTAGACACTGCCGTCGTCGAGCACGATGCGCACGGCAGCGCTTGCCTTGTCGCCGGCGGTCTTGAGCTGGCCGCTGGCTATGGCGGCGCGCAAGCGCAGCACATCAGCCACCGGTTGGGTCACGTTCACGTACATCGGGTCAATCTGCTGAACCAGCGCAAGCTGTGTCGCTTCGCCTTGTCCAACCAGTGCCCCTTCGGTCACCAGGGCGCGACCGATGCGTCCGGCGATCGGCGAATTGACCGAGGCATAACCGAGATTGATCTGCGCCAGCTGAACGGCGGCCTTGCCGGCGGCGACATCGGCCTCCGCCTGCTTTTGTGCCGCAACAGCGCTGATGTAGTCCTGCTGGCTGATGGCATTGGCATCCAGCAGCGGCTTGTAGCGTTCAGCCTGGGCCTGCGCCTGCATCAGGTTGGCCTGGGCCCGTGCCGCCACGGCCTGGGCGCTGGCCAGGGCGGCGGCGTAGGGCGCGGCGTCAATCTGGAACAGCGCCTGGTCAGCCTTGACATCGCTGCCTTCGCGAAACAGCTGGCGCTGCAAAATGCCGGCCACACGGGCCCGCACCTGGGCCACGCGCGAGGCCTCGGTTCTGCCGGGCAACTCGGTCTGCAAGCCGACGGTCGTTGCCGTGACGGTGACGGTTCCGACTTCAACCGGCGGCGGCGCGGCAGGCGCGCCGGGCGTAGCGCCGGGTCCGCAACCGAGCAGTTGTGTCGCCAGCACGACCGCACTCGACAGCGCCAGGCCGCGCGCGGGAACAATAACACCCTTCATCACACCTTGCCACGCAAACATGAAGAACCTTTCGAAGAAGCCGGCGTAGTGTAAACGTGCTGATTCCGGCGTGCTGGCGATGGGCCATTGCCCTGACGGGTTCGCGAGCGGGTCATGTCGAGCCCGACGGATGGTCGAGTTCATGCGCCACAGTTGACGCCTCATCGGGCATGGCCCGCTCATCGAGCGCAGCCAGAACCAGATCCGGATTCATGGAATGTTGCAATGCCGCGGCTTCGGGATCGTGGCGATTTTTAACGTTCGGTAGATCGCGCCTGAGTTCCTCGATCAGGTCAATCAGCTTGGCTGCCTTCTGCTCGGTCAACAGCGTCACCTTCAGATCCAAGTGCGCTCTTTGTTCCTCCAGTTTGGAAAGCCGGTTTTGCTTGATCAGGACAACCGTGGTGGTCAGCAGGGCTGCCAGTCCGACGATGCCTTGCAACCAGAAATAGGGGGCCGGGTCATATTCAACCTTACCCGACAGACGCAGGAAAAGGTCACCAAGCACCCAGAGTCCGACGAACAGCAGGATGAAGCCCAGAAACGCCGGCTGCCCAATGACATAGCTGATGCGCTCCAGCACGCGTTGCCAGTAGCCAATCTTTTCTTCTTCACGCGCGTAAAAGTCCAGTACCGCGTTGATATTTTGGCTGATCTGGTCGCGCTCGGAATCCATAGGCGCGCCTGCGAGAGGGGAAGCCGACGTCAATTTGGGGGGTTTAGCCTTGGTCAAAACAACTTACGCCAAAGCCCGAATGGACTTTTCCATCGGTACGCCCGATCAGCGCCACGAACGAGCCGGCCGTGCCGAAGCGTTGGGGTACTCCGATGAGTGATCCATGGCCACCACGCTAGCGCACAAATAACGCGATCAGAATGATGACGGGGATGGGAATGCCGAGAAATAGCAGAATGAGTGAACGCATTTCAGCCTCCGGGTTTGGGTGTTTGGCTCTGTGGTCAGATATCGCGCCGCCGCCCACCATAAGTGGCAGCCAAACTGGCGAAGAACGCACCGATGAGCAGCGAGATGAAGAGCCATAGTGCCGCGTAAGCGGAAGCCTTGCGTGCCTTTTCAGCAACGACGCTCGCCGCAGTTTCTGCATCCCGCAGCTTTGCCTGTACGCGCGCAAACGTATCACTCACGCGCTTCTCTGCCGCTTGCTGCGTCAGACCGGTGCGCTGGGCGACAAGCTGGCCGACATACTGAAGGTCTTCAGCGGGCAGGACATCGGTGCGAACGGTGTTCATGAAGATGCGGGTAACTTCGGAACCGGACGCGGCAAGGGCTTGTTCCGCAGCAGCGCCCACCAAGGCGCCGTTGGCAGCGGCGGCTGAAGCGGCCACCGCCGCATTCATGTCTTTTCGGAACAGGGAATCAATGAAGTAGCCCATCGGTCCACTGCTAATGTCAGACTTCGCCATCCCGGGCCCAGCCATCGAAGCGCCAGCCTGAATGCCCCCACTGACGATAGCCCCGATCACCGAGGTCAATAGGGCGGCGGTCGCAAGCGATGCAACGGCCCAAGCCAGGAAGCCGTGCGCAGTGTCGCGGAAGTAAACCTCGTCCGTATGCAGCGCTACCCACTTTGTTCGCAGCCTGCCGGCGAGGTAACCCCCCATGGCAGAAGCCACCAGTTGTGTGAGGGTGACCCAAAGGATGGTCGATACGCCGAAGGTCGCTGCACTAACGCCGTTGTGTGCCCAGGGTGACACTGACGACAATCCCAAACCGGTTCCCAGCAGCAACAGGATCAAGGAGAGGGCGGCCGTGGCAGCGCCGCCCGCCACGATGGCGCCCCACGACACCGCGCTGGCATCCGTTCGGATGTTCTCAGGATAGACGCCCGACAGTGCGCGCACGGGCGCAAGGTCGTTAGCGCTTGTTGCATAGGGAAGTGCCATGATGAGTCTTCGCAGAGTTCTTTTGAATAAATTTTCGTGCGAGGCCCTACGCGCATCTGTTCCCCACCGCACACAGCGGTGAATAAATTTTTCCGCCCAGTGGATTACCCGCCAAGTGTCTGGTCCTGTTTTTTGTACCAGGCGAGTGCGTGCGCAAAGTGCTGCGGATCAAAATCTGGCCAAAATTCGTCCCTGACATAGAAATCCGCATAAACTGATTGCACCGGAAGAAAACCGCTCAAGCGGCGACCTCCACCCCAGCGCACGATCAAATCCAGACGTGAAACATCGTCGGAACGCAGGCCGCCGTTTTTCAGACCGGCCAGATCCCATTCCCATCCATAGTTGACAAGCAGATTTACCTTGATTCCGGCACCTTGGCGCTGCCGGAATTCCTTTAGTGCTTCGGGGAACTGCGGCGAGGTCTCGTCGCCGACAACCAGCAGGGCTGCGCCACGACGTGCAATTTCGAAGGCGAATGCAACGCTGGCACCACTGAAAGCCTCTTTTTGAATGGAAGGGCGCTTGGTATTGTCTTGGGTAAAGCAATAGATGGACGTTTCCTCGATCCCGCTCTCTTTGCATTGCTCGTACAGCAGCAAGCCCGGTTTGATCCCCCGCGCATAGCCGTCTTGTTTTGGCAGGCCATGGTCCACCGCCCAGCGGCGATTTCCATCAGGAATAAATCCGACGTGGCGCGGAACACTATTTTTTGCCATTGCAACACCTGTTTTCTATACACCGCAAACTGTCAATCGGTTCGATAGCGCGGGCAACGGCCAGTTGCCACTCAGCCACCGCGTGCTATGCCATGGTTCGGACAAATGTTTCTCGCTCCCACTGGCGTGTCTTTGTCGCAGCAACAAACGCGTGTATGTCGTTGGCGCTTGTGTCTTTCAGAATGACGCTTTGCGTTGTCTTTGCTCATGATGGATCTCCCAAGCGAACCATGCTAGGAAATCGCCAGAACTTTCTCTGTGCGCTTGCACACAGACTGACCGTGCCAACAGAGGGAGGATGAAACGACTCTCATTTGAAATGAACCCGATGGATAAGACCCTGACCAGAAAACTGGCGCTTGTGCTGCTACTCAAGCTCGCCTTGCTGATGGCGCTGTGGTGGGGTTTTGTTCGGGAACAACGCGTGACGGTTGACGCGGACAAAGTCGCCGCGCAGATCCTGCAAGGTGTCCCGACGTCGGCCCAAGGAGCAAAACCTTGATCTCCGAACAACTGGTAGATCTGTCACGCCTGCAATTTGCCGTTACTGCGCTTTACCACTTCCTGTTTGTGCCGCTGACTATTGGCATGGTCTGGCTGCTGGTCATCATGGA
>CAIYGK010000454.1 GCA_903925725.1 uncultured beta proteobacterium
CCGTTTCCCGGGCTTCGATGCCCTGGCCCGCGGGCACCATCCCTGAATCCATGAGCAAAATCCCCGGCACAATGAAGTCGTAAATCATCCAGCGGTCCACCAACTTTCCTTCATAAGCACCAAATTTTTTGGAATACTCCGGCGGCTGCGTGTTAAAGACCCATTTGCTCGTGCGCACGCCACGTTCGAGTCGTTCCACGCTGGGCAGCACAGCGGCATAGTCGGGTGATCCGCCCAAAGTGGTGGGATGCAGGTAAGGCAGGTGCGTAAAGTCCAGCAAGTTGTCGCATAACAACAGGTAGTTCACGTCGTAGTGAATATGACCCCCCATGCTGGCCCAAGCCGGGTCGTCCAGATAGTGCGTGTCACTGATCAGGTATTCGTCAGCGAGAGCGGGGTCACCCATCCAGACCCAAATCCAGCGATGCCGTTCAACCACAGGAAATGTGCGCACCTTGAATTTTGGCGGAACAGTGGTCTGCGAGGGAATTTCAATGCAAGTACCCGTGGCGTCAAACTTCAGCCCGTGATAACTGCAGCGCACACAATTACCCTCGCGCCGCCCCATGGACAGAGGCGCGCCACGGTGACAACAGCGGTCTTCAAAGGCGATGACCCTGCTGTCAGCATCGCGCCAGAGGACCAGTGGGACAGATGTAACGGTGCGTGCCAAAAAGCCGTCAGTGGAGACTTCGTTATCCCAGCCAACGACGTACCAGCAATTTTTGATAAACATGGGTTTAGATGTCCAGTGCGGAAGTTTGCAAGAATCGCTGCGGCGACAGGGCTTGAACGCTGGCACCCTGCACCAAAAGACTCTCCGGCATCGACCTGCCGAGAATCAGGGCGGCGGAAAGAATCGCCAGCGCCGGCGCCGTCTGGATGCCATAACCACCTTGGCCCGCCAACCAGAAAAAGCCCGGAACACCGGCATCAAAACCCGCAACAGGGGTCTTGTCAGTGGTGAATGTGCGCAGGCCTGCCCAGCGCCCGGTGATGCGTTTGGGTTGGAAAAAGGTCAGTCTCTCAAGGCGGTCGAGCAGCACGGCCACATCGAATTCGTCAGGCTGCGCGTCACACGGGGAAGATGGCGTCTGGTCGGCTGGCGAGGCCAGTAGCCGACCCGCGTCCGGTTTGAAATAAATCGTCTCCTCGATATCCACAGTCAACGGCCAGTGCCGGCTATCCCAAGTCTGCTGGTCCTCAAACACCAACGCAGTGCGACGCAATGGTGCGATGTCCAGAATTGGGGCTCCGGCCAGCACTGCCAGACGATCGGCCCAGGCACCGGCGGCGTTTACCAGCACAGTCGCACTGCAATCTCCAGCACGCGATCTCAAATCCCATTTGCATTGGGTGCGCTCAGCATGCTCGACCTCTGCATTGCAGATCACAGTCGCGCCGCGCCGCCGCGCGCCGCTCAGATAGCCCTGATGCAGGGCATGGACGTCAATGTCACAAGCGCCGGGTTCAAACAGTCCGGCCTGCGCCGCTTGCGGCCTGAGCGCTGGCAAAAAGCGCCTCAATTCGTCGCCCTCGAGCCAATGCAGCGAAGTGGCGCGCGGTGCAAGCTCTGCCTGCAGAGCCTGCAATCTGTCCAGACTGCTCTTGGCCGAGAAGAACAAGGTGCCGCGCGGTTCAAGCAGCGAGTGTTCGGAGAAGCCAGCTCCTGGCGTATCGAAAAAGGCACGACTGGCTCGTGACAGCGAGCGAACCGTATCGTTGCCATAAACCTCGCTGAACAAGGCGGCAGACCGTCCCGTGGTGTGGTAACCGGGCTGTGACTCCTGCTCCAGAACCAGCACGCGCAACTCACTTGCCAGTTCGAAGGCGAGTGAGGCGCCAGCGATACCAGCGCCAACAATGACAACGTCGAAATCGCCCAGTAACTTGGTCATGCGTTACTGACGGCTTGCTTTTCCCTGCAGAATGGGCGTCGGGATGGGGGCCCCCATCGCACGCAGCGGCGCAGTGAATGTTAGTTTCTCGGCGGGTGGGTTCTCCATGTAAAGGGCCCGATACCAGATCGACGCCAGTAACTCAGCGATTTCGCGCGGTGATTTCAATAGCTTGCGCAGGTCACTGTTACGGTGCACATAGACTTCGTGGATCAAGCCGTCCACCATGGAGCCGAGTGCATAGGCAAAATTGAGACTGAATTCTTCGCTAAGTTGGCCTTCGGGAAAGCGCCGCGCAATGTTCTTCGCAATGCGCCGGGACCACGTGGCGTTGAGCTTGTTCCACATGGCACGGAACTCGGGCACTTCGTCGCTAACCTGCACCAGACAGCGCATCAGACCCGGGTGCTCTTCATATGCGTTGGCCCAGACCAGCGTTGGAATGAAGATCACGTCAAAGCGGTCTGCAGGCTCCGGATGTGGTGTTACGGACAATTCTTCCAGGAAGTCGCTCAGGACCTCGCAGGTGACCGTCTTGAGGTCTGCGAAATAGTGGTAAAAAAGGCCTACTGCAACGCCGGCCTCACTCGCGACATCGGTTACCTTCATGGCACGATATCCAACGCGTTCAAGTACGCTGCGCGCAGCCGACTTGATCAGTTCACGGCGCTTCTGACCACGCGCACTGACGGGTTCAAGGACCGGATCCATGAATGAGACAGCGGCTGTCGGCTTTTTGGTTTTTTCTTTCGGGGAACGAGTTGCCATTTCTGGTTCTTCCTGATAGGGGACGGGTTTGAGCCTGCAGATTACCTTGGAAAATAGTTTGCCAAGGTCGAACCTGATTAGTTTAGCTCTTTTTGAATCTGTATTCAATTAGAATCCGTAGACTGCCGACATACTTGGAGCCAGCCGAAAAATCGCGCGTTGCGCGCCGCCTTCTACTGCGATAGAACCAAGACGAAACCCATGCGTGTATTTACTGCTTCCCTCTCCTGCGAAACCAACACCTTCTCGCCGATACCAACCGGCATGGCAGCATTTCGCGAGCGCGTCTACTTCCCGGGCGGTACACACCCGAAGCAAATGACCCACTGCAGCGGTCCGCTTTGGGTCGCACGGCAGCGAAGTCATGAGTGGGGGTGGGAACTGGTGGAAGGCCTGGTTGCTGCAGCGATGCCGGGTGGAACGACAACAAGAGCCGCCTATGAGTCGCTTCGTGACCACAGTCTGGCCGATCTGAGCGCTGCATTGCCTGTCAACGTGGTGCTCCTTGGTTTGCACGGCGCGATGGTTGCCGATGGTTATGACGACTGCGAGGGGGATCTGCTTCGCAGGGTGCGCGAGATGGCCGGGCCGGGAGTGGTTATCGGAGCCACACTGGATCCTCACTGCCATTTAAGTGACGAAATGGAGCGGCATTCGGACATTCTGGTTTGTTTCAAGGAATATCCGCATACTGACATCCTTGAGCGTGCCCAGGAACTGCTTGATCTATGCCGGGCAGCGGCTCTTGGTACCGTCAAGCCAGTGGCGAGCGTCGTCGACTGTCAGATGATCGCCGTACTGCATACGAGTAGGCAGCCGGCACGGGGCTTCGTCGACCGCATCACTGCGCTGGAAGGCCACGATGAAATTTTGTCGATCTCCATCGTCCATGGATTTCCCTGGGGTGATGTAGCCGACATGGGGACAAAGGTCCTCGTCTACAGCGATGGCAACAGGCAGCGAGGCGAACGAGTGGCATGCCTGCTGGCTGACGAGCTAAACGCGATGCGCGATCAATTGCGCCTCGAGTACCCCCATGTGGATGCTGCATTGGATGAGGCATTGGCACACAATGGTGGACCCGTTGTGCTGGCCGATTCGGCAGACAACGCTGGCGGGGGGGCCCCGGGCGACTCGACTTTCATCCTTCGTCGCTTGCTTGCACGAGGAATTGATCGCGCCGCCTTGGGTCCGGTATGGGACCCCATGGCTGTTCGACTCGCGTTCGAGGCAGGAGTCAATGCCCGATTGCCAATGCGCATTGGCGGCAAGGTGGGGGCGGTGTCGGGCGATCCATTGGATGTTTATTGCCACGTCAGAGCGCTGCACCCTGCCATGATGATGTCGGGGCTGGCCGGAACAAGCACACCCCTGGGCGACTGCGCATTGCTCGAAATTCAGGGTGTCGAAGTGGTGCTGACCTCGGTTCGATGCCAAGGTCTGGACTTGGACTTTTTTACCCAACTCGGTTGTGACCCGGCAAGCAAACGTATCGTCGTGGTCAAGTCGTCACAGCACTTTTATGCTTCGTTCGCAAAGATAGCGTCAAAGGTCATCTACGTTGACAGCCCTGGCGCCTTGTGCACCGATCTTTCTTTGTTGTCATACCGAAAGATTCGGTTGCCAAAGTGGCCGCTTTGATCTTTGCGTGAATTGTTTCTGAAACACGCCGATGCACTAAAGATGCTTGTAGCGGGAAAGCAGGAACACGCATACC
>CAIYGK010000455.1 GCA_903925725.1 uncultured beta proteobacterium
GTGGCTCACTTGCACACTGAAGTGAGCCACTCTTTGGGTGTCCAACTTAGTGGCAAAAGGCGTAAAACCGCGTATTTATTGGGTTTCCGGAGGTTTGGCAGAGTGTCCCGTCCACTCCGCCAAGTAACATGAAAAAAACCGTTGTAGTTCATTGAGTTACAACGGTTTTTATTTTTCGAGTGCGTCCTGGCTGATTCAAAGGTCGCCGCTACTCAGGTGGTCCATTGAATCGGAAGCATGGGGCCCCGGTCAGTCGGTGCTGGTCGGTGCACCAAAGTAGTAGCCCTGAGCAGCATCTACACCGGTCGCCGCGAGGGCCGTGACCTGCGCAATATCTTCGACGCGCTCTGCTATCACAGTAACATCAAGCGAATGTGCTAACGCCACGAACGATTTCAGCAATTCACTTACCTGTTCTTGTTTGGGCAATTCGGCAGTCAGTGAACCGGTCAATTTGATGTAGTCGGGTACCAGGTCCCGCACCAGTTTCATGGCCTCGGCGTCCAGACTGAAGTTGTCAATGCCGAAATGGCCACCGTGCTTGCGGACCAAAGCACGGAGTTGCAAAGCGGCAGCCAGGTTGTTGGTAACGCCGAACTTTGGTACTTCGACCGCCAACTTTCTGGCTCCTTCCTTGAGTTGGTCGAGTTGCATGGCAAACCAACCCAGAAATTCCTGATCCGAAATGCTCTGCGACGACAGGTTGATCGCCACAATACAGGATTCCTCGGCTTGTCCAGGCAATTTGGCGAGAACCAGACGCACGGCAGCCCGGTCCACGAGCGCCATCAAGCGGTGACGCGTCGCCATCGGAATGAAGCTAGCCGCCGGGATCAACTTGCCGTCGGTATCGACCAGCCGCGCCATGCTTTCGCGTTGAATTTCGGTATGGTCGGGTCCCAGGCTTCGAATCGCTTGATATACCATTCGCAGCCGGTTCTCCAGCAGTGCAGTCTGGATCAGCGTGCGCCAGGCGTAGGACCCCCTTGAACCCGCGCCGGCGGTCTGTGGCGCAAGGACGACCAGTCCATTGCGACTGGACTGTCGAGCGGCTTCCAAAGCAAGATCAACACGTGCAAAAACGGCTGCGCGCGAGTCAGTCGTGTAAAAAAATGCGGCACCCATGGCGACCGACACCATGCCGGCATGCTCAATCTCATGGAGGCCTGTCACGATCCGCCTGTGCAAATCGACTGCCATTTGATTGGCCAGGGCTTCGCTTACGTCAACGGCCACAAAACTGAAGCTGAATTCGTTGCTGCGCGCCAGCTTTGCAGAGGGCAGTAGTGCAAATACGGCATTTGCATTTTCGGTCACCACGCGGATGATGCGCTCTCCCTCTGCGAAGCCGTGACCGCGAATCAGCATGCGCAGGTTGTCCAACTCGATCGATACGACGGCTCCCAGGGCGAACTGTTCCTTTTCGGCCAGAAGCTCGGACAGTGCCAGTTCGTACCCGGCGCGATTGAGTAAGCCTGTCAGTTCGTCCCGATAGGCCTTACGGTGCAGTGCCTGGGCGCGGGCGGTTTCTGCATTGAGCATTTCACCCACGCGGCGCGACATCTGGTTCATCGCCGACACGACCGTCGCCAGTTCGGGCGCCCGGGGGCGATACGCGATCGGTTCAAAGCGCTTGACCTGTACATCCATGGCAGCTTTTTCAATGGCACGCAGCGGTTTGAGGATGAAGAAAAGCATCACTTGAATCAGGAATAACGCCAGGGCACATAACCCTGCAATCCACCCTGTCAGACTGGTTGCTGTGCGCCACAGGTGCTGATAGGCGAATGTAGGTTGACTTACCACCAGCACCTTGCCCAGTTGCCTCCAGCCAGATCCGAGAAAAGCCTCGCCAGTGGGGGTTGAGATCGGAAACCATGCAATAAACCATAGTGGGACATCTTCGATCCTTTCCGGCATTTCGCGCTTCAGGATGGCGTTTCGGTCATTGCCCAGCACGCTGATGCTTTTGAAATATCCTCTGTCGAACATGCTGGCTACATGGGTCTGTGCCAGTACCTTGTCATCGTTACCCAAGGCCTGACCAAGCGGGACCGAGAGGGTGGTAGCGGCGTCCTGCGCATGAGAAGCAAGTTGTTGCTCCAAGTAGCGCCGCGTGCCAATTACCGACACCAGAATCATGGCCAGCATCAATGTTGTAAACACCAGCAGCAGCGCCAGAGTGAAC